>CAMFLG010000005.1 GCA_945957495.1 uncultured Pseudorhodobacter sp.
GCACTGGGCTCTGGCACGGCATTTCTGGTCGGCCAGTTGCTGGATGTGACGATTTTTGACCGGCTGCGGCGCCGCGAATGGTGGCGCGCGCCGCTGGTGTCATCGCTGATCGGGTCCACCGTGGACTCTGTGATCTTCTTCACCATCGCGTTTTCGATGACGCTAAGCTTTCTTGAACCGTCTAACGATGTATCATGGGCGGCCGAACCTGGCGCGCTTTTGGGCATTGGCCCGGTGGTGCCGTTCTGGGTTTCGCTGGCTGTGGCCGATTGGTGTGTCAAATTCGCCATTGCCATCTTCGGATTGCTGCCCTTCCGGCTATACATCGCGAAAATCGCAGCACGGGTTGCGTAAAAGCTTTTGACAAACACAAAATCTGTGTCAGGCTTGGCTTATCGGCAACCAATTTGAAAGGAGGTGACCCAGTGTCTAGAGTGATATTGGAGAGCGGTTTCGGGACAGTCATGGAGGGTGTTTTCTAGGGGCAGCCCCCTGGGATTCAGACCCGTGATTGGGCTTTAGAGACCTAACTGGCCCATCTCCTTAGATCTCGGAAAGGGTTGCCGCACATTCGGCAACCCTTTCTCTTTTGCGTCATCATGCCTAGATTGCCGTCATGCTGTGGATCACCGACACCATTTCGATTGCCGACTGGGAGCTGAGCGAAAGCTTTGTGCGCGCCTCGGGTCCGGGTGGGCAGAATGTGAACAAGGTGTCCACGGCGGTTGAACTGCGGTTCGAGGCAGAGCGTTCGCCGAATCTTGGCCCCGGCGTGAAGGCGCGGTTGAAAAAACTGGCCGGGCGGCGCTGGACGCTGGATGGTGCGATCATCATTCAGGCCGAGGAAACCCGCAGTCAGGCGCGCAACCGCGAAATGGCGCGCGAACGGCTGGCCGAACTGATCCGCGCGGCACTGGTTGCGCCGAAACGCCGGATCGCGACAAAGCCCACCTATGGCAGCCAGGTGCGCCGGGTTGCCGCCAAAGTGCAACGCGGCGCGGTCAAGGCCCTGCGCGGCAAACCGGGGGATGATGAGTGACGGCGTTTGCAAATCGGGCGGGCATGCGATGAGCGTTGAAGACCAGGCGGCAGAGGCGGCGGCGCTGTGGGGCGGGCAGGTGCTGCGCCTGATCCGCAACCGCGAGAATGCGGTGTTCGAGATTGCCCTGCCGCAGGGTCGCGCCGCGCTGCGCCTGCACCGGATGGGCTACCAGGATCAGGCCGCGATCCGGTCTGAACTGTGGTGGTGCGCCGCTTTGGCCGCGCGGGGTGTGGCGGTGCCATCGGCCCTGATCAGCAAGGCCGGGAAATTGCTGGAAACGCTGCGGGATGGGCGGACCGCCTCGGTCATCGACTGGGTGGAAGGCGAGGCTTTGGGCGAGGCGGGGGTGCCGTTTGCGCCGCCAGAGGCGGTTCTTGTGCAGCGCCATCAGGCCCTTGGCCGGTTGCTGGCGCATCTGCACGCCGAAACCGACCAGTTGGATCTGCCTGCCGATTTCACCCGCCCGCGTTGGGATATCGAGGGGCTGGTGGGCGAGGCGCCGCTGTGGGGCCGGTTCTGGGATCATCCGGCGGCGACGCCCGCGCAGGCCGAAACCCTGCGCCGCGCCCGGGCGCATCTGCGCGCGGCTTTGACGGAACATGCCCGGACCGGCGACTTTGGCCTGATTCACGCCGATGTGCTGCGCGAAAACCTGCTGGTGCGGGACGGCGCGCTGACCCTGATCGACTTTGACGATTCCGGCTACGGCTTTCGGCTTTATGATCTTGGCACGGCGCTGAGCCAGAACCTGTATGAGCCCGCCTACCCTGCCATCCGCGATGCGCTGATCGCGGGTTACAGCGAAACCCGGGCGGCGAGCCGCGACCTGGTCGAGCTTTTCACGCTTGCCCGCACCTGCGCCTCGGTCGGCTGGACAATGCCGCGCCTGTCGCCGGACGACCCGGTTTGCGCCCGCCACATCGCCCGCGCCACCGGGCTGGCCGAACGGTTGATGGGTTAAACCACAACCTCTTGCGCGGTTTGCGCGCCCACGGCGAAGACCTTCTTGTAGCGTTCGATCTCTGCCGCCGGACCCATCGCCTTGTTGGGGTTGTCCGACAGTTTCACCGTCGGGCGGCCATTGGCCGAGACGGCCTTGCAGACCAGACTGAACGGCGCCAGCGCATCCCCGGCGGTCAAACCACGGAAATCATTGGTCAACATGGTGCCCCAACCGAAAGAAACCTTGACCCGGCCGACGAATTGCTTGTGCAACTCCTCGATCTTTTCCACATCCAGCCCGTCCGAAAAGATCACCAGCTTTTGCCGTGGATCTTCGCCGCGCTCTTTCCACCAGCGGATGGCGATTTCCGCCCCCGCCGCCGGATCGCCACTGTCGATGCGAATGCCGGTCCATGCCGCCAGCCAATCGGGTGCATTGCGCAAAAAGCCTTCGGTGCCAAAGGTATCGGGCAGGATGATGCGCAGATTGCCGTCGTGTTCCTCTTGCCAATCGGCCAGCACGCGGTAGGGCGCCTGCGCCAGCTCCGCGTCGGAATTGGCAAGGGCCGCGTAAACCATCGGCAATTCATGCGCATTGGTGCCGATCGCCTCTACCTCGGACCGCATTGCGATCAGGCAGTTCGAGGTGCCGGTGAACTTGCTGCCCAGCCCTTCCTGCATCGCCTGCACCGCCCAATCCTGCCACAGGAAGCTGTGCCTGCGCCGGGTGCCGAAATCGGCGATCTTCAAACCATCGATGTCGCGCAGGCGGGTGATCTTTTCCCACAGCTTGGTCATGGCACGGGCGTACAGCACCTGCAGTTCGAACCGCCCCTTGCGTTCCAGCACCGCGCGGCCGCGCAGTTCCATCAGAACGGCCAAGGCCGGGATTTCCCACAGCATGACCTCGGGCCAGCGGCCTTCGAAGGTCAGCTCATACTGGCCGTCGCGCTTTTCCAGATGGTAGGGCGGCAGGCGCATGCCTTCGAACCATTCCATGAAATCCGGTCGGAACATCTGGCGTTTGCCGTAAAACGTGTTGCCGCGCAGCCAGGTGCTTTCGCCCCGCGTCAAGCTGAGAGAGCGGACGTGATCCAGTTGTTCGCGCAATTCGCCTTCGTCCACCAGATCAGCCAACCGCACCGAACTGCTGCGGTTGATCAGGCTGAAGGTGACGTTCGTATCCGGGCTGTTCCGAAAAATAGACTGACACATCAACAGCTTGTAAAAGTCCGTGTCAATCAAAGAGCGGACGATCGGGTCGATCTTCCACCTGTGGTTCCAGACGCGCGTGGCGATATCGACCATGTTGACCCTCCGTTTGAGAGCCTGTCTAAGCCATTTTCCGGGGGAAGGTCAAAAGGAACACTTGCGGCAAGGCTTTCCAGCAGCGCATAAAGTTCGGCCCGCGCCAAGGGTTTGGTCAGAACCCCGTCCATTCCGGCGTCGCGGCACAGCGCCGCTTCCTCGGCCGAAGCATAGGCCGTCAGCGCCACGATGGGACAGCGCAGCAGGCCAAGTTCCGTTTCTTGCGCGCGGATGGCGCGACAGGCCTCGTGCCCGGTCATCACCGGCATCGAAACATCCATTAGCACCAGATCGGGCGGGTTGCGCAGATAGCTGGCCACCGCCTGGCGGCCATCAACCGCCTCTGCAATCGCCGCGACAGAATGTTCCAGCATCTTTCGGGTGATCAGCATGTTGGTGCGATTGTCTTCCGCCACCAAAATCCGCAAGGCGGTGCGCGGGGCGGCAATCTTGCCCGCCACAGCGCCGCGTTCGCAGTTGGCGCGCGGCAGACGCAGCACCAGGGTGAAGGTAGACCCGGCCCCCAGCACCGATTCCACCAGAATATCGCCCTGCATCTGTTGGGCGATCAGGCGCGAAATGGTTAACCCCAGGCCGGTGCCGCCGAACTTGCGCGAAATCGTGGCATCGGCCTGCGCGAAACTGTCAAAGACCTGACCCACGCGGTCAGGCGCAATACCGATGCCGGTGTCGGTGATGGCAATGCGGACCTGATCGGTCTTGCTGTCCCCCGTGCAGGACAGCGTGACCGAGACTTCGCCGCTTGCGGTGAATTTCACCGCATTTCCCAGCAGGTTAAGCAGGATCTGCCGCAATCGGCCCGTGTCGCCCAGATGCAGCGGCATGTCATCGGGCAGGTGCAGTGATAGGGCCAGCCCCTTTTTCTGGGCCGAGGGTCGCAACAGATCAACCGCACGCGCCACGCAATCGACCACGGAAAACGGTTCGCGCGCCAGATCGAGTTTGGCCGCCTGCAGCTTTGACAGATCCAGCACGTCGTTGATGATGGTTAACAGGGCGCGGCCAGATTCGATGATGGTGCCGACATAGCGGCGCTGGGTTTGGTCCAGCGCGGTTTCCTCCAGCAGTTCGGCAATGCCGATGACACCGTTCATCGGGGTGCGGATTTCATGGCTCATCGTGGCCAGGAATTGGGATTTGGCCTGCGCCGCCGCCTCTGCCGCCTCGCGCGCCTGCGCGAGTTCGGCTGCATGCGCCTTGGCCTCGGTCACGTCGCGTTCAACCGCGATAAAGACATCGGGGCGGCCATCGGGGCGCAGCACCGGCGCCATGGAAATATCCATCCAGATCCGGCCCCCGGCGCGGGTACGGTTCAACAGTTCCACCCGCGTTGGCACACCGTCAAGCTGTGCCCTTTGCAGGGTTTCCAAGGCGGTCATGCTGGTTTCATCGGCGTTGAGCAGATCGCCGGGCGATTGCCCCACCGCCTCATCATAGCTATAGCCGGTGATCCGGCTGAACGCCTCATTCACCCATTCGATCCGGCCTTCGGGCGAGGTGAACACCACGGAATCATTGGCGTGGCGGGCGACAAGGGCCAGACGTTCGGCCTTGCGCGCGGTTTCCACCACCACCGCCTTTGCCTGTTGCAGCGCTGCACTTTCGCGCAGCAAGGCACGTTCAAACCGTAGCCGTTCGGCACGGGCATGTTCCACCGACCGCACGAACAACGTGGCCGTGTAGGCCATGATCAGCATCGCCACCAGAAAGAACCAGTCCACCGCCGGGCCACCGGGGTGCTGGCCGCGCAGATCGGTGGCGGCCATGGCAAGGCCGGTCAACCCATAGATACCCAGCCGCAGATGGGCGCCGGCAGGGAAATAGCGCCGCACAAGGCCCGCGTTGATCGCCGCCGACATCAGAAACGTCGCGGCAAAGATCCGCGCGCCGAGGTCATCAATGCCACGCCAGCAGATCACGACGCAGGCCGCAATCGCGGCCGATTGCAGCACCCCAGTGACGGCGGCGGCCTGCAGCCAGCGCCGTGGCACGGTTTTGTCGCGGTATTTTCGCAAGATCACCTGCAGCAGCAGGCAATCCGCCGCCTCACCCGACAGGGCCAACACGGCGGCGATCATGGCCAGATGCGGCGAGGCCAGCAGGGCGATGCTTGCCGCACCCAAAAGCGTCATCGTCTGCCGCAGGAAAACCCCGCGCACCCGGCCCCGGGCAAAGCGCAGGAACAGCCCGTTGGGGCCGTTTCGCGCGGTAAACGCGTCAAGTTCGCTGCTTGCCGTTGCCGTCATCACCAAGGGCCCTTCCGGTTGGAACGACCCTAGGCCGGAAGGATTAAGGTTTGGTAAGCGTCAGTCGCGCCAGACAACCCCTGCGGCCAAGGTTCGCGCCCGGGCATCGGCCAGCGATCCGTTCAGATCAATGGCGCGGCAGGCGCCTTCCAGCAGGTCCACCGAAAAACCGTGTTCAACCCCGTCCAGCGCCGAATAGGCAACACAGTAATCGGTGGCCAGGCCCACAAGCGTCAGCTTTTTCACACCGATTTCGTGCAGGTATCCGGCAAGGCCAGTCGGGGTTTTGCGATCATTCTCGAAAAACGCCGAATAGCTGTCGATGGCGCTGCGAAAGCCTTTGCGGATGATCAGATGCGCCGGATCGCGGCGCAGGGCGGGGTGAAATTCGGCCCCCGCCGTGCCTTGCACGCAATGCACCGGCCACAGCACCTGCGGGCCATAGGGCATATCGAACAGGCTGAAGGCGGCGGCGCCGGGGTGGTTGGCGGCGAAAGAGCTGTGATCGGCGGGGTGCCAATCCTGTGTCAGAACCACGGTTGCAAATTCATCCATCAGCGCGTTGATCCGCGGGATGATCTGATCCCCGCCCGCCGCGGCCAAGGCGCCAGCGGGGCAGAAGTCGTTCTGCACATCCACCACAATCAGGGCTTCATCGGCTGCGCGCATCGGCATTCTCCTTTTCGCGGTCTCTAGCATTGGGTAAGCATCCGGCAAGGCGGGGTCAACCACGAGGTGAGATATGCGCAAGGCGCTGGTGTTCGGGGCCTCGGGGCAGAAGGCGCGCGCGCTGGTGCCGATGCTGGCGGCGGCGGGGTGGCAGGTGGATGCGGTAACGCGGGCCGGGCGCGCCCTGCCCGACGCGATTGCCCCCTTTGCCGCGCATGTGCCCTATGGCGACAGCCGGGCTGCGACGATCCGGGCGGGTGGCGGCTATGATGCGGTGTTTGATCCGATGCTGCTTACGGCGGACGAGGCCGCCGATCTGATGGCGGCGGCGGATGTGGTGGGGCAGTTCTGCGTGATCTCGACCGCGTCGGTCTATGCCGATGCCAAGGGGCGGTCATTGGAAACCAGTGGCAGCACCGGGTTTCCGCGCTTTCCCCGGCTGATCGCGGAAACCCAAGCTACGGTGGCGCCGGGTGAGGGCTATTCCAGCGGCAAGGTCGCGATGGAGCAGGCCCTGGCGGGCAGCCGAAGCACGATCCTGCGGCCGGGGGCCATTCACGGCATCGGGGCGCGGCATCCGCGCGAATGGTGGTTCGTCAAACGTATTCTGGACGGGCGGCGCGAGGTGCCGTTGCGGGACGGCGGGCAGAACATCTTTCACACCTCTTCGGCGGCGGGCATCGCCTCGCTGGCGACGTTTTGCCTGAACGGCGGCCATACCGGAGTTTTCAACGTGGCCGACCCGGTGGCGCCCAGCGTGGCGCAGATCGGGGCGGCAGTTGCTGCGGCGATGGGGCGCGACATTACCCTGATCGCGGTTGATGACCTGCCAGACCATCTGTCGCATATCGGCTTTACCCCGTGGAGCGGTGAACACCCGATGCGGCTTTCCACCGCCCGCGCCCGTGCCTTGGGGTGGGATGGCGGGCCGACTTACGAAAGCCAGTTGCCCGCCTATTGCGCCTGGATGGCACAGCACGCGGCGACATGGGTTCAGGACTTTCCGGCGTTTCAGGCCTATGGCCATGACCCGTTTGACTACATCGGCGAGGATATCGCCCTGCGTCCTGCTGTCCGCTTGCCCTGATGCGGGCTTGGGATTAAACCGCGCCCATGCTGATCATTGCCGCACTTTACCACTTTACCCGCTTTCCCGACCCCGCTGCATTGCGCGGGCCGCTGTTGTCGCTTTGCATCGCGCAGGGGGTGAAAGGTTCGCTTTTGCTGGCGCGCGAGGGGATCAATGGCACCATCGCCGGGTCGCGCGCGGGGATTGACGCGGTGCTGGCGCATATCCGCGCCCTGCCCGGCTGTGCCGGGTTGGAGCATAAGGAAAGCTTTGCCGAGGCCATGCCCTTTGGCCGCATGAAGGTAAAGCTGAAGCGTGAGATCGTCACCATGGGGCAGCCCGATGTGGACCCGCTGGCGCGCGTGGGGTCTTATGTTTCGCCCGAGGATTGGAATGACCTGATCAGCGCGCCCGATGTGGCCGTGATTGACACCCGCAATGATTACGAGGTTGGCATCGGCACCTTTGCAGGCGCGGTTGACCCCGATATCCGCAGTTTTCGCGATTTCCCCGCCTGGTGGGAGGCGCATAAGGACGATTATCGCGGCAAACGGATTGCGATGTTTTGTACTGGCGGCATCCGCTGTGAAAAGTCCACCAATTACCTGCTGGGTCAGGGCGTGAATGAGGTGTTTCACCTTAAAGGCGGCATTCTGAAATATCTGGAAGAGGTGCCCGCCGCGCAGTCGATGTGGAATGGCGAATGCTATGTCTTTGACGGGCGGGTTTCCGTGGGTCATGGGCTAGTGCCGGGGCAATACGACAGCTGCCATGCCTGCCGCCGTCCGATCAGCGCGGCGGACAAAGAGCGCCCGGAATACGAACGCGGCGCCTGCTGTCACAACTGCATAGATGAATATTCCAAGGCCGACCGCGCCCGGTTCCGCGAACGCCAGCGCCAGATGGATCTGGCCGAGGCGCGCGGCGAGGCGCATTTCGCCGAATAGGCATTTCCCGTCTGAAGCGTTGGCAAGCCGCGCCCGGTCTGGTTGACAGGGCCGGGTTGCTTCTGCATATTTCCATTATTCGAAAATTGGTTTCAAATAGTGGAACCTTCGCTTCAAGATACCCGCCTGCCCACCGCCAAACCGGATTGCCCGAATCCCCGCCTGCTGTTCATCTGTTTCCAAAGACCCCGCTGCCGTCCCCCTGCCCCACTGTTGCAAAGGCCCGTCTCATGCATGATCTGCCCACCTTCCTCGATCTGAACGGCGCTTCGGTGTTCATCACCGGCGGCGGCTCTGGCATTGGGGCGGCGCTGACCGAGGCGTTTCTGCGTCAGGGCGCGCGGGTGGCGTTTTGTCAGCGGTCGGATGCGACAGCGTTTTGCGAGGCCATGCAGGCGGCCACGGGAAACCGCCCGCTGTTCCTGCCCTGCGACATCACCGATGTGCCCGCGCTGCAAGGCGTCATCGCCCGCGCGGCAGAGCTGCACGGCCCGATCACCGTGCTGGTGAACAACGCCGCCAATGATCAGCGCGTCAAGACGGCAGAGGTGGACGAGGCGTTCTGGGAAACCTCGATGGCGGTGAACCTGAAGTCCTATTTCTTCGCGGCCCAGGCAGTGTTGCCCGGGATGCAGGCGGCGGGCGGCGGTTCGATCATCAGTTTCTCCTCGATCAGCTACATGATGGCCGACACCGGCTATGTGCCTTACATCACCGCCAATGCGGGCATCACCGGAATGACCCGCACTTTGGCGCGGGAATTCGGCCCGTACCGCATCCGCGTCAACGCGCTCGCCCCCGGTTGGGTGCTGACGCAAAAGCAGAAAGACCTGTGGGTCACGCCCGAGGGATTGCAGCGGCATCTGGACAAGCAATGCCTGAAAGATCCGATCGACCCGGCAGATATCGCCGGAGGCGTGCTGTTTCTGGCGTCGAAATCCTCGCGCATGATGACGGGCCAGGCGATGGTGATTGACGGCGGCGTGGTGGTGACAGGATGAGCCCGGATTGGATTGCGGTTGATTGGGGCACCTCGAACCTGCGCGTCTGGGCGATGGGGCCTGCGGGCGTGCTGGATCATGCCAGTTCGGATGAGGGGATGGGCAAACTTTCCCGCGACGGGTTTGAACCGGCACTGCTGCGGCTGATCGGGCCGTGGTTGTCAGATGGTGCGACACCGGTGATCGCCTGCGGCATGGTGGGTAGCCGGCAGGGCTGGGCCGAGGCGCCCTATCGCGCGGTGCCCTGCACGCCGGTTGCGCCGGGGGCGCTGTTGCGCGTTCTGACCGCCGATCCCCGCATCGCCGTGCAAATCGCACCAGGCCTGTCGCAGGCCAGCCCGGCGGATGTGATGCGCGGCGAAGAAACCCAGATCGCCGGGGCACTGGCCCTGTTGCCGAATTTCGACGGCGTGCTGTGCCTGCCCGGAACCCATTCAAAATGGGCGCATATTTCGGCCGGGGAAGTCGTCAGTTTTCAGACCTACATGACCGGCGAGCTTTTTGCGCTGTTGTCCAGCCAATCGGTGCTGCGTCACGGCATGGCCGGGGATGGTTGGGACGAGGCGGCTTTCCTGCAAGGCTTTGACGACGCCTATGCCAGACCCGAGAAAATCTCGGCCCGCCTGTTCAGCCTGCGCGCTGAAGGGCTGCTGGCGGGGCTTTCGGCGGATGCCGCGCGGCCGCGCCTGTCGGGGCTGATGATCGGCATCGAACTGGCCGCCGCCAAACCCTATTGGCTGGGCCAAAGGGTGGTGCTGATCGGAGCCGACCGGCTTTGCGACAATTACACCCGCGCGTTGGCGCAACTGGGCCTGACGGCCCAGCGCCTTGACGCCACCGCCTGCACCCTGTCCGGCCTCGCCACCGCGCGCGGCGCCTTGAAGAAAGTTCTGCCATGACCCGCCCCCTGATCGCCATTCTGCGCGGCATTACCCCGCCCGAGGCGCTGCCCATCTGCGAAGCCCTGATCGCCGCAGGCATCACCCGCATCGAAGTGCCGCTGAATTCGCCACATCCGATGACCTCGATCGCGGCGATGGCCAAGGCCTTTGGGCATCATGCCGAGATTGGCGCGGGCACGGTGCTGACGGTGAAGGACGTCTCTGAGGTCGCCGATGCCGGGGGCAAACTGATCGTCTCGCCCAACTGCGATGCCGATGTGATCCGCGCCAGCAAGGCCCATGGCCTGCAAAGCTGGCCCGGGGTGATGACGCCCAGCGAATGTTTCGCGGCGCTGAAGGCCGGGGCGGACGGGTTAAAGATTTTCCCCGCCAACCTGATCGGGCCAGAGGGGCTGAAGGCGATCCGGGCGGTTTTGCCGAAAACCTGTCAGGTCTATGCCGTGGGCGGCGCTGGGGCGTCGAACTTTGCACAGTGGCTCCGCGCGGGCGCGGATGGCTTTGGCATCGGCACCGCCCTTTACACGCCGGGCCTGTCTGCCGCAGATGTTGCAAGCAAAGCCGCCGCGATCGTTGCGGCCTATGATGAGGCAAGCGCATGATCTTTGATGACCGCCGTTGCGAATTGGGCGAAGGCCCGTTGTGGCATCCGACCCGGAACCAACTGTTCTGGTTCGATATTCTGGGCCAGAAACTGCTGTCCCAGGATCGCGATGGCCCGCGCGAATGGCGCTTTCCCGAAATCGCCTCGGCGGCGGGCTGGGTCAGCGACGATGTGCTGCTGATCGCGGGGGAACGTGACCTGTTCCTGTTCGATCTGGAAACCGAAGAGATCGAAACCCTGTGCCTGCTGGAGGCTGACAAGCCGAAGAACCGCCCCAACGATGGCCGCGC
This sequence comes from uncultured Pseudorhodobacter sp., assembly GCA_945957495.1. Taxonomy (GTDB): domain Bacteria; phylum Pseudomonadota; class Alphaproteobacteria; order Rhodobacterales; family Rhodobacteraceae; genus Cypionkella. Next base: position 11,039 of record CAMFLG010000005.1, read on the forward strand.
CGATCCGCAGGGCGGGTTCTGGATTGGCACGATGGGCAAAAAGCATGAAGCCGGGGCGGGGGCGTTCTACCGCTATTACCGGGGCGAACTGCGCCAGCTTTACGATGGGATCAGCATTCCAAACTCGACCTGTTTTGCCCCCGATGGCAAAAGCGCATGTTTTTCCGACACCACCACCGGCAAGGTGATGCGCGTGGCGCTGGACGCAGACGGTTGGCCCAAAGGCGCGCCCGAGGTTTATCTGGACCTGACCGCGCAGGGGCTGAACCCGGATGGCGCGGTGATTGATGCCACGGGTGTGCTGTGGCTGGCCGAATGGGGCGCGTCCCGGGTGGCGGCCTATGCACCCGATGGCAGTTTCCTGCGCGCCGTCGAATTTGACGCGCCGCACACGTCTTGCCCGGCCTTTGGCGGGCCGAACCTGACCGCGCTGCTCTGCACCTCGGCGCTGCAGGACATGGACGCGGCGGCGCGCGCGGCGCATCCGAATGCGGGCAAGGTCTTTGTGGCCGAAGGCGTCGCCAAGGGGCAGGCGGAGCATCAGGTCATCCTATGAAACGCGCCCTTGGCGTCTGCTATTACCCCGAACATTGGCCCGAAGAACAATGGGCCGACGACGCGGCGCGGATGGCAAAGCTGGGGCTAAGCTGGGTGCGGATCGGCGAATTTGCCTGGAGCCGGATAGAGCCCGCGCCGGGGAGTTTCGATTGGAGCTGGTTGGACCGCGCCATCGACAGTCTGGGCCGCGCCGGGTTGAAGGTGGTGTTGGGCACCCCCACCGCTACGCCGCCGCGCTGGATGCTGACCAAACATCCAGACATGCTGGCGGTTGACCATGATGGCAGGCCGCGCGGTTTTGGGTCACGCCGCCACTATTGCTTTTCCCACCGCCCCTATCGCGCCGAATGCGCGCGCATCGTCACGGCGCTGGCGGAACGCTATGGACAGAACCGCTATGTTGCCGCCTGGCAGACCGACAACGAATATGGCTGCCACGATACAACCCTGTCCTATTCGCCCGCAGCCTTGCACGCCTTCCGCGATTGGCTGGCGCAGCGCTATCAGTCGCCGCAGGCGCTGAACCGGGCCTGGGGCAATGTGTTCTGGTCGATGGAATACGCCAGCTTTGATGAGATCGGCCTGCCCAACCTGACCGTGACAGAGGCGAACCCGGCGCATGTGATGGCGTTTCGACGTTTCGCCAGTGACGAGGTGGCGGGATTCAACCGTCTGCAGACAGAGATCATCCGGCGGCACTCCCCTGCCCCCATCGCCCATAATTACATGGGCCAGATCACCGATTTCGACCATTTCGCAACCGGCGCCGATCTGGATATTGCCAGCTGGGATACCTACCCGCTTGGGTTCTTGTCGGATCGTCTGCCCGCCACCCCCGAACACCGCCGCCGGTTCGTGCGGCAGGGTGATCCGGATTTTCAGGCCTTTCACCACGACCTTTATCGCGCCGTCGGAGCGATGCGTTCTGGACGCTCCGCGTCCGGGGGTCGCTGGTGGGTGATGGAACAGCAACCCGGCCCGGTGAACTGGGCGCCGTGGAACCCCGATCCCTTGCCCGGCATGGCACGGCTTTGGGCGTGGGAGGCCTTTGCGCATGGGGCAGAGGCGGTGTGCTATTTCCGCTGGCGGCAGGCGCCCTTCGCGCAGGAACAGATGCATGCGGGCCTTTTGCGCCCCGATAGTGTGGCCGCCCCCGCCTATGCCGAGGCCGAGTCTGTGGCGCGCGAACTGGCCGAGATGCCCGATGTGTCCACCGCCCGCGCCGATGCGGCATTGGTGTTCGACTATGCCTCTGCCTGGGCGTGGGAGACGCAACCACAGGGCCGCGATTTCAGCTATTTCCGCCTGGTGTTCGAAACCTATCGCGGCTTGCGCAGGCTGGGTCTGAACATCGACATTCTGCCGCCTGACACGGCCGATCTTTCCGCCTACAGGCTGGTGCTTGCCCCGGGTGTGGCAACCCTGTCTGCCGAATTCCTGAACGCCTTGGCCAGCCATAAGGGCATTGCGCTGATCGGCCCGCGCAGCAATGCCAAAACCGATGAATTCGCCACGCCCGTGCCGCTGCCGCCCAACCTGCCGGGGCTTGCGGCGGTGGTGGCGCGGGTGGAAAGCCTGCCGCCCGATGTGCCGGTTGCCTTGGCGCAGGGGGGCAGTTTTCTGCATTGGCGGGAAATGGTGGAAACCGGGGCAGAGGTGGTAGAGGCCTGCGCCGATGGCTGGCCCGCGCTGATCCGCGCGCGGGGCCTGCACTATCTGGCCGGTTGGCCGGATGAGGCGGCGCTGAACCGCATTTTGCTGGCGGCCTGCCACGCGGCAGGCATCGAAACCGACCCGTTGCCAGAGGGCCTGCGCCGCCGCGACAGCGCCACGCATCGGTTCCTGTTCAACTACAACGCCGTGCCGGTGGAATGGGATGGCGAAACCATCCCCGCCGCCGGGGTGTGGTGGTCGCCGCTTTAGAGCCTGTCTGGTTTTCATGGAAGCATGCTGATCGAAATCGCGTTCGAGCGCATGCGAGAGGCAGCGATTTTCGATTCCGTGTTAACCAGACAGGCTTTAGGCGCTGCGCCCACACCGGGCGCGCAGCGGAGTTTTGGAAAACTCCGGTCCGATTTCTTCGAAGAAATCGGGGCCTCAGGCCTGAACGGCGGGGATGCCCTGCACCGGCAGGAAGGCGTAGCCGTTCGGCCCCAGCGTCAGCTGATCCGCTGACTGTTCCGCCGCCTGTGCAGGGCCAACCGGTGCGGCCACGCCCGAAACCGTCAGGGTGATCGCCTGCGGTGACAGGTTGAACAGACACAGCACCGCATCGCCGCGCACAAAGCCCAGCACGGGTTCGGGCAGCTCAAGAAAACGGGTATCGCCAACCGTCAGCGCCGGGTTTGCCTTACGGAAGGCCAGCATCGCGCGATAGCTTTCCAGAACCGATCCATCGACGCCCGCCTGCTCTTCCACATTGCGCGCAAGTTGCGGCGCCTTCACCGGCAGCCACGGCTTTACATTGCCGCCGGTAAAGCCGCCATTGGCCGAGCTATCCCAGACCATCGGCGTGCGGGTGTTGTCGCGGCCAATCGGTTCGGGCCAGAAATTGATCCCCTGCGGGTCGGTCAGTTCCTCGAACGCCAGTTCGGTGTCGGTCTGGCCCAGTTCCTCGCCCTGCCAGAGACAGATCGAGCCCTGGAACGACAGCAACAGGGCGCCTGCCTGCCGTGCCAGCGCGTCTTGCGAAACGCCATGTTTGGCCCAGCGGCTGGCATGGCGCACCACGTCGTGGTTGGAAAACGCCCACATTGGCCAGCCATCCGGCGCGCCGGTGAAGAAATCGCCGATCCGGCTCCGGAAGAAGGCGGCGGAATAGTCGTAGCCCATCATCTCGAAGCTGTAGCACTGATTGAGCCGCCCCGGCGCCGTGTATTCGCCCATCATGCGGATGGCATGGTGCATTTCGCCCATCTCGCCCACCGTGGATTTGTCGGGGTAGTCATCCATCACCCGGCGGATGCGTTCCATCCACAGCAGGTTCTCGGGCTGGTTCTTGGAAAAGATGTGATACTGCATGCCGTAGGGGTTGCCCTCTGGCTCTGGCTTCACCCGGTAATCGGCGGGGTCGTTGCGCAACAGCGCGTCCTTGTAAAAGAAGTTCACGGTGTCAAACCGGAAACCGTCCACGCCGCGATCCAGCCAGAAGCGCAGAACTTTCTCCATGTAATCCAGCACTTCCGGGTTGCGGAAGTTGAACTCTGGCTGTTCGGCCAGGAAGGAGTGCATGTAATACTGCTTGCGGCGCGCATCCCATGTCCAGGCCGATCCGCCAAAGACCGACAGCCAGTTGTTCGGCGGCGTGCCGTCGTGGTTGGGGTCTTGCCAGATATACCAGTCGGCCTTTGGATTGCTGCGGCTGGTCCGGCTTTCCGCAAAGAACGGGTGTTTGTCGGAAGAATGGTTCAGCACCTGATCAATGATCACCTTCAGGCCCAGTTCATGCGCCCGCGCCACCAGCGCGTCGAAATCCTCCAGCGTCCCGAACACCGGATCGACGTTCATATAGTCCGAAACATCATAGCCCATGTCCCGCATCGGCGAGGTGAAGAAGGGTGACAGCCACACCGCATCGCAGCCCAGATCGGCGATATGCGACAGGCGGCGGGTAATGCCCTTCAGATCGCCGATGCCATCACCGTTGTCGTCCTGAAACGACCGCGGATACACCTGATAGGTCACAGACCCGCGCCACCACTCTGCCATTGCTGCACTCCAAAACCGCAAGATTTCCTCAATCTAAATCGCTTTGAACGGCTTGGACAGCCCTGATGCGCTTTGTATGGCGCACAATTCTGCCGTTGACCCTAACCGCCGAAACGATAACCAATCACTGGATCGCGTCGGGCGTTCTGGAGGCATCATGGCAAAACCGCAGCTTTTCACGCCAGTCTTGCTGGCCGGGTGCTTCATTCTGGTCATCAGCTTTGGTATCCGCGCCAGCTTTGGCGTATTCCAGATTCCGATTGCCGAGGAATTCGGCTGGCTGCGCGCCGATTTTTCAATGGCGATTGCCATTCAGAACCTGGCCTGGGGCATTGGCCAGCCGATTTTCGGCGCGATTGCCGAACGTTTTGGCGACCGCCGCGCCATCGTGCTGGGGGCGCTTTTGTATTCGGCGGGTCTGCTCGCCTCCAGCTTTGCCGTCACGCCGGGGCAGCACCAGATGCTGGAGATTCTGGTTGGCTTTGGCATCGCGGGCACCGGGTTTGGCATCATTCTGGCCATCGTCGGCCGCGCCTCTAGCCCGGAAAACCGCAGCCTGTCGCTGGGCATTGCCACCGGGGTCGGATCGTTCGGGCAGATGCTGGGGCCGGTGGTGGCCGAAGTGCTGCTGCAGCACTATCCGTGGCAGGGCGTGTTCGTGATCTTTTCGGTCGCGATCCTGTCAACGCTGCTGGTGCTGCCGCTGCTGCGCGCGCCGGTCAAGGTCACGCGGCAAGAGCTGGAAGAATCGATGGGCACGGTTCTGCTGCGGAGTTTCAGGGATCCGTCCTATGTGATGATCTTTGTAGGGTTCTTTTCCTGCGGCTATCAACTGGGCTTTATCACCGCGCATTTCCCGGCCTTCATCACCGAACGCTGCGGCCCGATTGACCCGAACGGCATGCTGGCGGGCCTTGGAATCACCACGACCTCGGCGTTGGGGGCGGTGGCGATTTCGCTGATCGGGCTGGCCAATATCGGCGGCAGCATCATGGCGGGCTGGCTGGGCAGCCGGTTTCCCAAGAAATATCTGCTGGCAGGCGTCTATGCCGCGCGCACGGTGGTGGCGGCGCTGTTCATCATGCTGCCGATGACGCCCACCAGCGTCGTCTTGTTCTCGCTGGCGATGGGGTCGCTTTGGCTGGCCACGGTGCCGCTGACCTCGGGGCTTGTCGCCCATATCTACGGGCTGCGCTATATGGGCACGCTTTATGGCTTTGTGTTTCTAAGCCACCAGATCGGCAGCTTCCTGGGCGTCTGGCTGGGCGGCAAGATGTATGACATTTCGGGCAACTATAACACTGTCTGGTGGGTGGGCGTCGGCGTTGGTGCGTTTTCGGCGCTGATCCATCTGCCGATCCGCGAAAAACCGTTGCTGCCCCAAGCGATCTAGGATCAGGACACCGCGATGCGCGCCGGAATTGTAAGCCTAGTGCTGGCCTATATCCTGAGCCAGTTTTTCCGCGCCTTTCTGGCGGTGATGACGCCCTATCTGGCGGCGGATCTGGCCACCACGCCGCAGGTTCTGGCCTCTGCCTCGGGTTATTGGTTTCTGGCGTTCGCGCTGATGCAGATTCCGGTGGGCGCGGCACTGGACCGGATCGGCCCGCGCCTGACCGCGTCGGCGCTGCTGATCTGTGCGGCGCTGGGGGCGGCGATCTTTGCACGCGCCAGCGGGCATGGTGAGATCAAGTTTGCGATGATCCTGATCGGCATCGGCTGTTCGCCGGTGCTGATGGCGTCTTACTATATCTTCGCCCGCAGCTTTTCGCCCGCCGTGTTTGGCACGCTGGCGGGGATGGTGATTGGCATCGGATCGCTGGGCAATCTGGCGGCCTCGGTTCCGCTAAGCATGGCGGTCGAGGCGCTGGGCTGGCGCGGCACGATGTGGGGGCTGGCGGCAGTGACGCTGGCGACAGCCCTGGCGATCTGGGGTCTGGTGCGCGATCCGGCGCGGGTGGTGCATACGGCCAAGGGCTCGCTCTTCGACCTGCTGCGCCTGCCGCAACTGTGGCCGATCTTGTTGATGATGGCGGCCTGCTATGCCCCTGCCGCCGGGTTGCGCGGGCTGTGGGCGGGGCCATACCTTGCCGATGTGTTTGGCGCGGACGCGGCAGAGATCGGGCGTGCGACCTTTGTGATGGGGTTGGCGATGGTGGCGGGCAACTTTGCCTATGGCCCGCTGGACCGCATCCTTGGCACCCGCAAATGGCTGGTGGTGGGTGGCAACACCCTGATGCTGCTGTGCTTTGTGGTGCTGTGGCAGCGACCCGCACAGTCAGAAGTGCTGGCGATTGCCATGATGGCGGGCATCGGGTTCTTCGGCGCGTCCTTCCCGATGGTGATGGCGCATGGCCGCGCCTTTCTGCCGCCGCATCTGGTTGGCCGTGGCGTGACGCTGATCAACCTGTTCGGAATTGGCGCGGCCGGATTGATGCAGATCGCAACCGGCAGCCTGCATGCCAGCGTGATCGCCACCCCGTCCGAGGCACCCTTTGCCGCCTTGTTCCTGTTCTATGCCGGGCTGATCGCGCTGGGTTTGCTGATCTATCTGACATCGAAAGATCGCACCGATTAGCCGACGGCCTTGCGAAAGGTGATCGAGGTGGGTCGATCAAACCCGGCATGCGCCGTGCGACCGACTTCGTGAAACCCCATCCGGGCAAAGGCCGCGTGGTTTTCCAGCAATTCCACCCGCGTTTCCAGTTCCAACCAACCAAGCGCCAGTTCCCGTGCGCGACCCTCTGCCACGGTGATAAGCGCCCGCGCCAGACCCTTGCCACGCTGATCCGCCGCCACCGCCAGCTTGCCGATATAAAGCGACTCCGGCTGATAGGTCAGGAACACGCAAGCGACGGGCGGGGTGCCGATCACCCAGACCTCGCCGGATTCGGCCTTGGCGGCGATGTCGGCCTCTGTCAGCCGGTGCATCGACGAGGGCGGGTTGATCCGCGGCTCCATATAGGCGAATTCGGCGCGGATCAGGTGCAAAAGCGCCGTCCAGTCAAACGGCGCGCGGGCGCGATAGGGGGTCATTTGCGCGGCAACCCGTCTGACAGATGCAGCCAGGGCAGCATCTCGGCGCTGTTGACATGGCCGGTGGGGGCATAGATCGCCGGATCGTCCAGCAAGGCGGCATAGAAGTGGATTTCGCCGGGAAAACGGTTTGACCGATAGGCCATCTGCGCGCCGCAAGTGGCGCAGAAATCCCGCCAGACCCCGGGGGACGAGGCATAGGTTGCAGGCGCTGCCCCCGTCCATTCCCATTGCCCATCCGCCACCCCGAAGAACGAGGTGAAGGCCGAAGACGTGGCGCGACGGCAGCTTTCACAATGGCAATGCACCTGCCAAAGCGGGGTCGCCGTGCAGCGAAACCGCGTGGCACCGCACAGGCAATGGCCGGAATAGGGCGGGGTCATGGCAAGCTCCTTCGCGACCAGCCTGCCGTGCCCAGAAAGCCCGGTCAAGCCGGGGCAGATTTGGGTAGGGTGCGTGAAGGCCCGATTTTCGCCTTGGCGAAAATCGGGTCACACGCACCAATCGCACCCAAAACCCCAATATCTTGGGGATAAGCCCGCATCCATTGCCATATCCAGCCCCCTCGCGTTGACAGAACGCCACGCCCGCCCGACACTGCCTGCCCGATAGAATCGTAAGGATCTGCCTGTGCGCTTTACCAAGCTGCGGCTGAACGGCTTCAAAAGCTTTGTGGACCCCACCGATCTGGTGATCCACGACGGGCTGACCGGTGTGGTCGGCCCGAACGGCTGCGGCAAGTCCAACCTGCTGGAAGCCCTGCGCTGGGTGATGGGGGAAAACCGCCCCTCTGCCATGCGCGGCGGCGGGATGGAGGATGTGATTTTCAACGGCGCCGCCAGCCGGGGCGCGCGGCACTTTGCCGAAGTGGCGCTGGTGATGGACAATTCCGAACGGCTGGCGCCTTCGGGGTTCAACGATGCCGATATCATCGAAATCACCCGCCGCATCACCCGCGATGCCGGGTCTGCCTACAAGCTGAACACCAAAGAGGTGCGCGCGCGTGATGTGCAGATGCTGTTCGCCGATGCCTCGACCGGATCGCATTCGCCCGCGCTGGTGCGGCAGGGGCAAATTTCGGAACTGATCAACGCCAAGCCCAAGGCCCGGCGGCGGATTCTGGAAGAGGCGGCGGGGATTTCCGGCCTTTACGCGCGGCGGCACGAGGCAGAGTTGAAACTGTCGGGTGCCGAACAGAACCTGCTGCGCGTCGATGATGTGATTGAAAATCTGGCGCAGCAGCTGTCCACCCTGAACCGTCAGGCCAAACAGGCCGCCCGCTACCGTGAGATTGGCGAGGAATTGCGCCGGGCCGAGGGGCAGCTTTTGTACCGCCGCTGGCGCGAGGCAGAGATTGCCCGGGCCGAGGCCGAAGGCCATCTGCGCCAGCGCGTGACCGAGGCCGCCCAGGCCGAGGCGGCAGCGCGCCTTGCCGGCAAACAGCGCGAAGCGGCCGAGGACGCCCTGCCGCCCCTGCGCGAGCAAGAGGCGATTGCGGCGGCGATCCTGCAACGGCTGATGGTGCAGCGCGATCAGTTGGGCGATCAAGAGGCGCGTGCGCGCGTGTTGATCGAAACCCTGCGCAACCGCATCGTGGAACTTGACCGCGATGCAGAGCGTGAATCCGGCCTGAACCGCGATGCAGGCGAGGTCATCGCCCGGCTGGAATGGGAGGTCGATCAGCTGTTGCGCAGCCACGAGGGCCATGACGATCGCATGGCCGAATCCGGCGAGGTGGCGCGCGAGGCCTCTGCCGCGCTGACCGAACGCGAAAGCCTGTTGTCCGAAGCCACCGAAGATGCCGCCCGTCTGGCCGCGCGCCACCAATCGGTGCAACGGATGCTGGCCGACAGCCGCGCCGGTCTGGCCAAGGCCGAGGCAGAGGCCGCCCGCGCCGCCGAAACCGCCCTTGCCGCCGAATCCGCCGTGGAAACCGCGACCGAGGCGTTCGCCGCCGCCGAAGAGGCGCAAGAGGCTGCCGCAGCCCTTGCCGAACAGGCCGAAGACGCCCTGCTTGCCACCGAAGCGGCGCGTGGCGAGGTGCAGGGCCGCGAGGCCGACGCCCGCGCCGCCCGGTCTGCCGCCGAAGGCGAGGCGGCGGCGCTGCGGGCGGAAGTGGCGGCTTTGGCGAAACTGGTGCAGCGCGAGGCGCAGGCCGGGCATCAGGTGCTGGACCTGTTGCAGGTTGAACCGGGGCTGGAAAAGGCGATCGGTGCCGCGCTTGCCGATGATCTGCGCGCGCCTGCCGTCGGGGCCGATAAACGCTCTGGTTGGGTGGAACTGCCCGATTATGACGCCGCCCTGCCTTTGCCCGCCGGGGCCACCCCGCTTGCCCAGCATGTGCAATCGCCTGCCGTGATGGCGCGCCGGATGCGCCAGATCGGCCTTGTGGACCGCACGCAGGGGGCTGCGCTGCAAGCCAGCCTGCAACCGGGGCAGCGGCTGGTGTCGCGCGAAGGCGATCTTTGGCGTTGGGACGGGTTTCGCGCCGGGGCCGAGGATGCCCCCTCTGCCGCCGCCCTGCGCCTGCAACAGCTGAACCGCCTGACCGCGCTGAAACGCGATCTGGAGGATGTTGCGGCGCGCGCCGAAGGGGCCGCGCAGGCGCATGCCCTGCTGCAAAACCGGCTTGCCGATCTGGCCCGCGCCGATCAGATGGCCCGCGATGCCCGGCGCGCCGCAGATGCGCGTGTGGCCGAGGCCGGGCGGATGGCCGCCCGGGCCGAGGCCGATAAATCCATCGCCGGTGGCAAGCTGGAGGCCGCGCGCCTGTCGGTCGCCCGCTATCTTGAGGACTCTGCCGAGGCGCAGGAACGGCTGGAAACCGCCATGGCCGCCGTCGAGGATCTGCCCGATCTGGAGGCCGCCCGCGCAGCGGTAGAGGCGGCAAAGATGGCGGTTGAGGCGGCACGCATCACCATGCTGTCGCGCCGGTCCGCCCATGACGAATTGCGCCGCGAAGGCGAGGCGCGGGTGCGCCGCAGGCAAGAGGCGGTCAAGGAACTGTCGGGCTGGCGCCACCGTCTGGAAACCGCTGGCAAGCGCATCGCCGAACTGGCCGAACGCCGCGCGGAAACCCAGGAAGAACTGGCCGAGGCGAGTGCCGCCCCGGAAGAAATCGCCATCAAGCGCGATGAGCTGGGTGAGGCCATCACCAATGCCGAAGCGCGCCGCGCCACTGCCGCCGATGCGCTTTCTGCCGCCGAAGCCACCCTGCGTACCGCCCGCGACACCGAACGCGAGGGCGAACGGCTGGCCGGTGAGGCGCGCGAGGCCCGCGCCCGCGCCGAGGCCCGCGCCGAGGCTGCCCGCGAAACCGTGGCCTATGCCGCCGAACGCATCGCCGAAGAGGCGGGCGCGTCGCCCGACCAGTTGCTTGCCACGCTGAAGGTCGATCCCGACCGGATGCCTGATGCCGAGACGCTGGATACCGATGTTCAGCGCCTGAAACGCCAGCGCGAGGCGCTGGGCGCCGTGAACCTGCGCGCCGAAGAGGATGCCAAGGCGGTGGGCGGCGAATACGACACGCTTGTACAGGAAAAGCTGGATCTGGAGGAGGCGATCAAGAAACTGCGCGCCGGAATCGCGGGTCTGAACCGCGAAGGGCGCGAACGGCTGTTGACGGCCTTCGAACAGGTCAACGCCAATTTCGGCACGCTGTTCACCCACCTGTTCAACGGTGGCGAGGCGCGGCTGGTCTTGGTGGAATCCGATGACCCGCTAGAGGCGGGGCTGGAGATCATGTGCCAACCGCCCGGCAAGAAGCTCGCCACGCTGAGCCTGTTGTCGGGGGGTGAACAGACCCTGACGGCGCTGGCGCTGATCTTTGGCGTGTTCCTTGCCAACCCCGCGCCAATCTGTGTGCTGGACGAGGTGGACGCCCCCTTGGATGACGCCAACGTCACCCGCTTCTGCGATCTGCTGGACGAAATGACTCGCCGCACCGACACGCGGTTCCTGATCATCACCCACCACGCCGTGACGATGGCGCGGATGGACAGGCTGTTTGGTGTGACCATGGCCGAACAGGGCGTCAGCCAGTTGGTGTCAGTTGACCTGAAACGCGCCGAGGCTTTGGTGGCCTGAGCATTGGCGTCGCGGTCCATAGGTTTTCGTTAACCAAAGGCCATTAAACCTGCCCTTGCTGCGACCCTTCGCAGTGGCAGGAGGTGAGGAAACTGAACGAACCAAGCTATCGAACATGGATGGTGTTGATTGCAGCGGCGACGCTGCTGGTTGCCATCATTCGCCTTTGGATCGGGGCATAACCCGAAAAGAAGGAGGCCCGGCGGAGGTGCAACTCTGCCGGGCCGTTTCTTTGATGAGAACACTGAAGTTCAAGCTATCGATGCCCATCATCTTAGCCAAACCTTAAGGTTCCGTAAAGAACGCTTGGGAAGGTTGGTTAACCGAAGGCCGCTCAACCAGATGTGGACGCGCAGCGCCCCTGCGTGATATGAAATCGGTCGGAGAGCCCAGCGGACGGTTACGACCATGCGGGTTAAGGGAGATCATCTGAACAAGATCGAGACTGCGCTGTCCTCTGGCGGCGCGGCGAAATCCTCTGTTGTCGCCAGTTGGAGCCGGTCAGCGCGGCTGCACGGGCTTGACCCCACCACCCGCCGCAAACCCGAACGTCTGGATCAGGCGGCGCTGGCCGAGGCGCGGTCGCGCGCGGGGCAGATGATTCAACTGGCCAATCCGGTGCTGGATGAATTGTTCCGCGCGGTGGGCGGCATGGGGGCTTGCGTTCTGCTGGCCGATGAGGCGGGCGTTCCGGTGGATCGGCGCGGCACCCGGGCGGATGATGTGGTGTTTGACGATTGGGGCCTGTGGCTGGGCGCGATCTGGTCGGAAGAGATGGAAGGCACCAACGGCATCGGCACCTGCATCGCCGAAGGCCGCCCGGTGATGATTAAGCGCGACCAGCACTTTCTGGCGCGCAACACCGGGCTGTCCTGCATCGCGTCGCCCATCCACGATTCCTCAGGCCGGGTGGCGGGCGTGCTGGACGTATCCTCGGCCCGCGCAGATCTGAACGATGGCTTCAGCCGCCTGATTGCGCATTCGGTGTCCGATGCCGCGCGGCGCATCGAGGTGGAGCTGTTCCGCGCCGCCCATCCGGGCGAACGGATCGTTTTGCTGCCGCAATCGGCCAATGGATCGGGCGCGGTGGTGGCGGTGGACCGGGATGATATCGTCGTTGGCCTGTCGCATGGTGCCCGGCTTGCGCTGGGTCTGAACGCGGGGCAGAAATTCGCACCCAAACCGCTGGCAGACATCTTGGGCCACAGCGAACCGGATGGGTTCGAGGATGCCGAACGCGCCGTTTTGCTGCGCGCGATGGCGCGGGCGGATGGCAATGTCAGCGCCGCCGCGCGGGCCCTTGGCGTCAGCCGCGCCACATTGCATCGCAAACTGGGGCCGCGTGCGGAAGAATCATAACGCGCAGCGCAGGGCGGCTATGCGAAAATTGCTTAGCAGACTGTCGCAATCCTGAGACAGGTCGCGATGACCGCCTGTCAAAGGGGGGATGCGCGACTCGGGCGCAAGGCACAGGCTATTTTCATCGGCCGCAAGGAGGCGGCCTGTTGAGGAGGAACCTGCAATGAACACCCAAACCAAATTTAGCGGCAACGCCGGCTCGCCGTTCAAGACCCGCTACGACAACTACATCGGCGGCAAGTTCGTGGCCCCGGTCAATGGCCGCTATATGGACAACGTCACGCCGATCACCGGTGGGGTTGTCTGCGAAGTGGCGCGTTCGGATGCCGCCGACATGGCGCTGGCGCTGGATGCGGCCCATGCCGCGAAAGATGCCTGGGGCAAAACCTCGGCTGCGCATCGGTCGAACATCCTGCTGAAAATCGCCGACCGGATCGAAGAAAACCTCGAACTGATCGCCACCGCCGAAACCTGGGACAACGGCAAGCCGATCCGCGAAACCGTCAACGCCGATATTCCGCTGTCGGTGGACCACTTCCGTTACTTCGCAGGCGTGCTGCGCGGGCAGGAAGGCACGATGTCTGAAATCGACAACGACACCGTCGCCTATCACTTCCACGAACCCCTGGGC
>CAMFLG010000006.1 GCA_945957495.1 uncultured Pseudorhodobacter sp.
GGTTCTGGACCGGCTGCAAGACCGTTATCCCGGCCTTGCGCCGCAAATCCGGCGCGGGGTTTCGATGTCATTGGACGGGGTGATTTACCGCGAGGCGTGGTTTCAGGAAATCGGCCCGGACTCAGAGGTCGTGCTGATGCCGTTCATGCAGGGCGGCTAAGGCGCCCCCCTCAGGCGCGGTGTTCCGCCAAGTCAGTGATCTCTGCCAGAACGGAAATCGCCAAAGTGCGGGCGTCGCGGGCGGATGGGATCAGCCCGATTGGCCCATGCAACCGTGCCAGATCAGCGGCAGGAACCCCCGCTTCGGCAAGCTGGCTTTGGCGCCGCGCCGCGACCTGACGGCTTCCTTGCGCGCCGACGTAAAACGCAGGGCCTGCCAATGCCGCGCGCAGGATCGGAAGCTCGCGGCCGTGATCGTGGAAAAACGTCACCACGGCGGTGCGCGCATCAACACCCGCCAGATCCGGGGATGCCAGCCGCTCGTCCAGCAGCGCCATACATCCCGCAGCCGCCACCATATCCAGCGTCTGCCGCGAAGGGGTGATCAGCCGGTGACGGAAGCCTGCCGATTGCACCAGCCGGGTGAACACCGCGGCCTCTGGTCCCTCGCCAAAAATCGCAAAGGCCACGTCGGGTGGCAGATCGACGACGTATTCCGCGCCCTGCCAGCCGGTCGGCTGGCTGTCTTGCAGGCAGATATGGCCGTCAGGGTGAAACCGCAGCGCGATCCTGTCGCGCATCGCCCTGCGGGCGATCACGTCCGCCAGCACCGCCGGATCGGGCCGGGGGAACAGCGCGATTTCCAAAGCCCCGCCGCACGGAAGCCGGATGTCGAAAAATGGCGACCCGGCACCATAGCGCAGACGCATGACCTGTCCTGTGCGCAAACAGCTCGCCGCATGCACCGCAAGGTCGCCTTCGATACAGCCATTGGTCAAAGCTCCGGCGCTGCTGCCATCCGCGAACAGCGCCATCATCGTGCCCGGCTTGCGATAGGCCGCCCCGATCACATCGGTGATGATGGCAAGAACGACTTGATCCGGTTGCGAAACCGCGGCCTGCAACGGATCGCGCATCGCAGGGTGTTCAACCGCATCCGGCCTTTGGTCCATGAACGTCACTGTTTCCCCCGGCTTTCGGCCTCGCGGTTTCGCAACCATTCCGCCCATTCTTCGGGCGTGTCGAGGTCCAGCACAGCATTTTGCCTGGGCAAAGGCACCAATTGCACCCGGTCTGCGTGACGGGCGATCAGCTCACGCGCGCCTGCGTCCCCCGTCAGACCCTGCAACGCGCCAACCAGATCCGGCGGAAAGATCACCGGATGACCGGGCCGTCCCTGCGCCGCGCCGCGCAGGATCATCCCGGGCTGCGCGCCCTGCACCGCTATCAGCACCTGCAGATCGGCCTCGCCCAGCGCGGGCATGTCGGCGGGCACAATCATCACCGGGCCTACCAGCGGCAAGGCCCGCACCCCGGCGCGGATCGAGGCTGCCATGCCCTCATCCGCATCGGCAACAACCACCACGCGCACCGGCAGATCGTGGATGGCGGCGCGTCTTGCGGTCTGCTCTGGTGCCAGCGCCACCAAAACCGGGCACCCGGTTGCCAGCGCGGCAAGGGCAATGCGGCGCAGTTGCGCAACGCCATCGACCTGCATCAGCAGCTTGTCCGCCCCCCGCATCCGCGCAGATCGCCCTGCCGCCAGAATCAGGATGGTCGGTTCGCCCACGCCAGCCCTTTCGCCGGTTCAAATACAACGCAGGGCGGCCCGCCCGGCCCCACAGTGGCCAGAACATCCACGCTTGCAATCCGCAGGGCAAGCGCCTATATCGGCTTCAACAGCTGCTTCCGGGTCCAAACCTGAAGCTACCGAACGTCACGACGGGCCTGTTGGCCCGTTTTTTGTTTTGAAGGCACGCATGTCTGATCTGATCGCCAAAACCGCAATGGATCGCCGCCTGGCCGATATCGTCACTCCCGTCATCGAAGGGCTGGGATTTGAACTCGTACGCATCCGCCTGATGGGCGGGGCGACACGCACCCTGCAGATCATGGCGGATCGGCCCGACGGCGGCATCGAGGTGGACGACTGCGGCGAAATCTCTACCGCCGTTTCCGCCATTCTGGACGTCGAAGACCCGATCGAAGACAACTATGTGCTGGAGGTTTCCAGCCCCGGCATCGACCGCCCGCTGACCCGTCTGAAGGATTTCGAGATGTGGAAAGGCTGGGAAGCCCGGCTTGAAACCACCGAACTGATCGACGGCCGCCGCCGCTTCAAGGGCATGCTGGCCGGCACCGAGGGCGACGAAGTCCTGATCGAGATCGACGAAGGCAAGGAAACCGTGACCATCGGGTTGCAGTTCGAATGGCTGTCCGACGCCAAACTCATCCTGACCGATGAGTTGATCAGCGAAATGCTGCGCCAACGCAAAGCCTCTGGCGTGATCGACGAATCACAGTTTGACGAAATCGAGGAATCCGAGGGGGACGACGAAGACGACGCCCCCGAAGCAACCAAACACTAAGACTGGGAGTTTTCTGATGGCGATTACCTCTGCCAACCAGCTAGAGCTTTTGCAGACCGCCGAGGCGGTTGCGCGCGAGAAAATGATCGACCCGGATCTGGTGATCCAGGCGATGGAAGACAGCCTCGCGCGGGCTGCAAAAAGCCGCTACGGCGCCGATATGGACATCCGGGTAAAGATCGACCGCAAGACCGGTCGCGCCACCTTTGCCCGCATCCGCACCGTGGTCGAGGATGACGCGGTCGAGAATCACCATGCGCAACTGACCGTCAAGCAGGCCAAGTCGCATCTGAAAGACCCTCAGATCGGCGACGAGATCATCGACGAAGTGCCGCCCGTTGATCTTGGCCGGATCGCTGCGCAATCGGCCAAGCAGGTGATTCTGCAAAAGGTCCGCGAAGCCGAACGGGATCGTCAGTTCGAGGAATTCAAGGACCGCAAGGGCACGATCATCAACGGTCAGGTCAAGCGCGAAGAATACGGCAACATCATCGTCGATATCGGCCGTGGCGAAGCCATCCTGCGTCGCAACGAAAAGATCGGCCGCGAATCCTATCGCCCGAATGATCGCATCCGTTGCTACATCAAGGATGTCCGCCGCGAAGCGCGCGGCCCGCAGGTGTTCCTGTCGCGCACCGATCCGCAGTTCATGGCTGAACTGTTCAAGATGGAAGTGCCGGAAATCTATGATGGCATCATTGAAATCAAGGCCGTCGCCCGCGACCCGGGCTCGCGCGCCAAGATCGCGGTGATCTCGCACGACAACTCCATCGACCCGGTCGGCGCCTGCGTGGGTATGCGCGGCAGCCGCGTGCAGGCCGTTGTGAACGAACTGCAGGGCGAGAAGATCGACATCATTCCGTGGAACGCGGATCAGGCGACCTTCCTCGTGAACGCGCTGCAACCGGCCGAAGTGTCCAAGGTTGTGATTGACGAAGAGGCCGGCAAGATCGAAGTCGTCGTGCCGGATGAACAGCTTTCGCTGGCCATCGGCCGTCGCGGCCAGAACGTGCGTCTGGCCAGCCAGCTGACCGGCTTGGATATTGATATCGTTACCGAAACCGACGAATCCGCGCGCCGTCAGGCCGAATTCGCCGAACGCACCAAGCTGTTCATGGACACGCTGGATATCGACGAGATGATGGCGCAGCTTCTGGTGGCCGAAGGCTTCACCAACCTGGAAGAAGTGGCCTATGTCGAGGCGGACGAACTTCTGTCGATCGACGGCTTCGATGAGGATACCGCAGGCGAATTGCAGGCTCGCGCCCGCGACTACCTTGAGGCGATCAACACCAAGGCGATGGAAAATGCCCGCGCCATGGGGATCGAAGACAGCCTGGTCGAATTCGATGGCCTGACCCCGCAAATGCTGGAGGCTCTGGCCAAGGACGGCATCAAGACGCTGGAAGACTTCGCCACCTGCGCCGACTGGGAACTGGCTGGCGGCTGGACCACCGAGAATGGGCAGCGCAAGAAAGACGAAGGCGTGCTGGAGAAGTTTGACGTCTCGCTGGAAGAGGCGCAGACTTTGGTGATGACGGCGCGGGTGATGCTGGGCTGGGTTGACCCGTCCGAGCTGGCCTCTGCCGAAGAAGAGCCGGAGTCTGATGACGAGGAGGCCGAGGCCTGATCGCAGGCCTCGGGGATTACCGTGACACGCGGTGGCCGGGAAAAACTGAACGACGACCCTGATCGCAAGTGCATTGCGACCGGGGAAGTCCAGCCGAAAGCGGGACTGATCCGCTTTTGTCTGGGCCCGGATGACATGGTGGTGCCGGATATTCTGGCCCGCCTGCCTGGCCGGGGGTTCTATGTTTCGGCGGATCGGGCGGCGATTGACAAGGCCGCCAGGAAAGGCCTGTTCGCGCGGGCGGCAAAACAGCCGGTCAAAGTGCCGGACGATCTTGCCGATCTGGTCGAAGCCCTGCTGCTGCGGCGTGTGATTGATCTGATCAGTCTTGCCCGCAAGGCCAGTGGCGCGGTGATGGGCTATGAGAAGGTGAAGGAATGGCTGCAAAAGGACAAGGCGCAGGTGCTGATCCAGGCGTCGAACGGGTCCGAACGCGGCAAGACCAAATTGCGCGCACCTGACGGCGAAGGGTCTTACATTGGCTTTTTGTCCGCCGAGGAAATGGGTTTGGCTTTCGGGCGCGAACGTGCGATACACGCCGCGCTTGCGGCTGGTGGACTCACGACGCGTGTTGTAGAGGAAGCGGCAAGGCTGGCTGGTTTGCGTGGGCAAACCGTTCAGCAGGATGGCGGCGAGACCGCCTTGAAGGATACGTAGGACGCATGAGCGATACAGACGGCAAGAAACCCCTCGGCCTGGGTGGCGCACCTCGTTCCGGTCAGGTGAAGCAAAGCTTCTCCCATGGCCGCACGAAGAGCGTTGTTGTTGAGACCAAGCGCAAGCGCGTGGTCGTGCCGGTGGCTGCTGCAAAGCCGGGTACTGCGGGCGCGGGCGCTCCGGCGGGTTCGTCGGCGCATCTGGGGGACCCCTCCAAACGCCCGGCAGGCATCTCGGACGCCGAGATGGAACGTCGTCTGGCGGCGCTTCGCGTTGCCAAGGCCCGTGAGGCAGAAGACGCTGCACGCCGCGCCGAAGAAGACAAGGCCCGCGAAGAAGAGCGCGCCCGCAAGCGCGAAGAGGCTGAAGCCAAGGAACGCGAAGAGCGTGCCCGTGAGGCAGCTGCCCGTGCAAAGGCCGAAGAAGAAGAACGTCTGCGCGCCGAGGCTGCTGCCGAGGCCGTGGCAAAGGCTGCGGCCCGCAAGGCCGATGTGCTGGGCACCTCGCGCCGTCAGCCGCCTGCGCCGGAAAAACCCGCAGAACCTGCGCCCGCCGCCGCGCGGCCGGATCGCAATGCAGACCGCAACGCGCCTGCCGCTGCCCCAGCCGTTAACGACGCCGTGGCCCGCGCGCCGATGGGGGCGAAACCCGCTCTTGCCGTGCGCAAGGTAGACCGCGAGCGTGAAGAGCGTGAGCGTAACGCCAAAGCCAAGGGTGACGAAGGCCGCCGCGCCGGCAAGCTGACGCTGAATGATGCGTTGGCTGGCGAAGGCGGACGCACCCGCTCTATGGCCGCGATGAAGCGCAAGCAGGAGAAGGCGCGCCAAAAGGCGATGGGCTTTAACAAGCCTGAAAAGCAGTTCCGCGATGTGCAACTGCCGGAATCGATCACGGTGTCCGAATTGGCCAACCGTATGGCCGAACGGGCGGCAGACGTTGTCAAAAGCCTGATGAAAATGGGCATGATGGTGACGATGAACCAAGCCATCGACGCCGACACCGCCGAACTGGTGATCGAAGAATTCGGCCACAAAGCCGTGCGCGTTTCGGATGCCGACGTTGAACAGGCAATCGAAACGGTCTCGGATTCGGATGAGGAACTGATCACGCGCCCGCCGATCGTCACGATCATGGGTCACGTCGATCACGGCAAAACCTCGCTTCTGGATGCGATCCGCAAGGCGAACGTGGTGTCCGGTGAGGCAGGTGGCATCACCCAGCACATCGGCGCCTATCAGGTGAAAACCGAACGCGGCCAGGTGCTGACTTTCCTCGACACGCCCGGCCACGCCGCCTTTACCTCGATGCGTTCGCGCGGGGCCCAGGTGACGGATATCGTTGTGCTGGTGGTCGCGGCAGATGACGCCGTGATGCCGCAGACGATCGAGGCGATTGCCCACGCCAAGGCGGCAAAGGTGCCGATGATCGTGGCGATCAACAAGATCGACAAATACGGCGCCGACCCGACCAAGGTGCGCACCGATCTGCTGCAGCACGAAATCGTTGTCGAGGCGATGTCGGGCGACGTGCAGGACGTGGAAGTTTCGGCCAAGACCGGCCAGGGCATCGAAGATCTGCTGGAGGCGATTGCCCTGCAGGCGGAAATCCTGGAACTGCGCGCCAACCCCGATCGCGCCGCTGCCGGTGCCGTGATCGAGGCCAAGCTTGACGTGGGCCGCGGCCCTATCGCCACGGTTCTGGTGCAAAACGGCACCCTGCGCAAAGGCGATATCTTTGTCGTCGGCGAACAGTGGGGCAAGGTGCGCGCGCTGATCAACGACAAGGGCGAACGTATTGACGAAGCCGGCCCATCGGTTCCGGTCGAAGTGCTGGGTCTGTCCGGCACGCCTTCGGCTGGCGATACGCTGAACGTGGTGGAAACCGAGGCGCAGGCGCGTGAAATCGCCGACTACCGCGCCAAGACCGCCAAGGACAAACGCGCCGCTGTCGGCGCTGCGACGACGCTGGAACAGCTTATGGCCAAGGCCAAGGCCGACCAGTCGGTTGCGGAACTGCCGGTCATCGTCAAGGCCGACGTTCAGGGTTCGGCAGAGGCCATCGTGCAAGCCTTGGAAAAGGTTGGCAACGACGAAGTGCGCGTGCGCGTGCTGACCTATGGCGTGGGCGCGATCACCGATACCGACGTGTCTTTGGCCGAGGCCAGCAAATGCCCGATCATCGGCTTCAACGTCCGGGCCAACGCCTCGGCGCGGAACTCGGCGCATCAGAAAGGGGTCGAGATTCGCTACTACTCGATCATCTATGATCTGGTGGATGACATCAAAGCCGCCGCTTCGGGCCTGCTGAAGGCAGAGATCCGCGAAACCTTCATCGGTTACGCGCAGATCAAGGAAGTGTTCAAGGTTACGGGAATCGGCCAGGTTGCTGGTTGCCTTGTGACCGAAGGCATCGCGCGCCGCTCTGCCGGTGTGCGTCTGCTGCGCGACAACGTGGTGATCCACGAAGGCACGCTGAAAACGCTGAAACGCTTCAAGGACGAGGTCAAGGAAGTAATTTCGGGTCAGGAATGCGGTATGGCCTTTGAACGCTATGACGATATTCGTCAGGGCGATGTCATCGAGATCTTCGAACGCGAAGAAATTCAGCGCACGCTGGCCTGATCCTGCGCTGACATTCCATTCAAGCAAACAAAAAGGCTGGGGAAACCCAGCCTTTTCAAATTCTGTAACGCGCGATTAAGAATTGCGAACTGGAGTGATCGGATACCCGACAAAGCTCTTGTCATCAACGCGAACCACAATCTTTCCATCCGCCAACTGGCTGACAAACAGCCCTTGGACAGAAATGCAGGTTCCAACCGAAATCGTTCGCAGCATGTACAGACCCCCCAATCAACATGACTAGATTGCAGCCTACAAATGTGTCATTTTTTTTGCTACTACTTTTTCAACGATTTTTTGACGGCATGCCGGAAAAAACGTCACCGCTATAACCAGTCCCGCAAGATCGGGATCAGGGGCAGATCGGCGGGCGGCATCGGGTAGTCGCGCAGTTGATTTGGCTTGACCCAAGCCAGGGTTTGGCCCTCTTGCGCGGTGGCAATCCCGTCCCAGCGGCGGCAGGCGAACAGCGGCATAAGCAGATGAAAGTCTTCATAGCTGTGGCTGGCAAAAGTCAGGGGGGCAAGGCACGACCGCCAGGTGTCGATGCCCAGTTCTTCCTTCAATTCGCGAATCAGCGCGACCTCAGGAGTTTCACCGGGTTCAACCTTTCCGCCCGGAAACTCCCACAGCCCGGCAAGCGACTTGCCCTTCGGTCGCTGCGCCAACAGCACGCGGCCATCGGCGTCAATCAGCGCGACGGCGGATACAAGCAGCGTTTTCATGCGATGTCCTGCGACATGGGGTGTAATCAGGACCGGTAATCGGCGTTGATGTCGATGTAGCGGTTGGTCAGATCGCAGGTCCAGACCGAACGCTTGCCGCGACCAAGGCCAAGGTCAACGCCGATCACCAGTTCGGGCTGCAGCATGTAGTCCGCCCCGTCCTGTTCGGTGTATTTCGGATTGCGCCAGCCGTTCTTGGCCACGACAATATCGCCAAACTTGATCGTCAGCTTGTCGCGGTCGGCCTCGGCCCCCGATTTGCCCACCGCAGCCACAATGCGCCCCCAGTTCGGATCTTGCCCGGCGATGGCGGTCTTGACCAAGGGCGAATTTGCAATCGACAGCGCGACGCGATGGGCGTCATCGTCGGAAACAGCCCCGGTGACGCGCACTTCAACAAATTTGGTGGCGCCTTCGCCGTCGCGGATCACCTGATGCGCCAGGTCCATCATTACGCCCTTCAGCGCCGCTTCAAACGCCTTCAACGTCGCGCCCTTCACTTCGGCAGCCGCCGATTTCCCCGTCGCCGCAACCAGCAGCGTGTCAGAGGTCGAGGTGTCGCTATCGACGGTGATCGAGTTGAAGGTCGCATCGACATTGCGCGACAGCAGCTTTTGCAGGTTAGCCGCACTGATCTTGGCATCGGTAAAGATATAAACCAGCATCGTCGCCATATCGGGCGCAATCATGCCCGATCCTTTGGCGATCCCGGCGATGTTGATCACGCCCCCTTCGCCTTCGATGCTGGCGGCGGCGCCTTTAGGAAAGGTATCGGTCGTCATGATCGCCTGCGCGGCCATGTCAATCGCGGCCTCTTGCAACTGGGCAACCAGTTCCGGGATCTTCGCGGTGATCCGCTCATAGGGCAGCGGCTCGCCAATCACGCCGGTCGAGGAGGAAAACACCCGGCTCGCCGGAATGCCCAGCGCCTCGGCCACGCCGCCGGTGACTGCCGCAACCGCCTCATCCCCAACCGCGCCGGTAAAGGCGTTGGAGTTGCCCGAATTCACGATGATGGCAGCCCCCGCGCCTGCGGGAACCTTCATCGCAAGCTTGGCCTGACAGTCGCGCACACAGCCAGACCGGGTGGACGACCGGGTAAAGGCGCCCGCAATCGCGGTGCCGGGCGCCAGACAGACCAGCATCACGTCCTTGCGGTTCTGATACTTCACGCCCGCTTCGATGGCGGAAAACTCTGCCCCGGCGATCCGGGGCAGAATCGGGAACTTTGCCGGCGCAAGGGGAGAAACAGCTTTGACCGGCTTTGCAGGCACTGCCGGTTTCAACAGCGCCTTGATATCTTTCTTCAAAGCCTTGGCTTTCGCCTTCCAGTCTTTCTTGGCCATCTCTTCCCCCTGCCTGCTGGCTTACTTGTCCAACAGAGTTGAGTCGTTCAGTACCGCCGGGTCAAGGGCCTCGCCGGGCTTCTCGATCTTGGCGGCGTCGGTGACTTCCTTCACCTTGGCTTCCACGGCTTTCTGCTGCAATTCCTGCGTCAGTTCGTCGCGGACATCGTCCAGCGTCGGGTTGGCCGCCGCACGGGTTTCCGAAACCAGGATCAGGTGATAGCCGAAGTCGGTCTTGATCGGGCCGATCACGGTGCCGACGGGGGCTGCGACAACCGCATCCTCAAACGGTTTGACCATGGTGCCAACACCGAACCAGCCCAGATCGCCGCCATTGCCGCCCGAGCCGGTGTCGATGGAATTGGCCTTGGCCAGATCGGCGAACACAGCGCCGCCGTCCAGCTGCGCCTTCAGCTGATTGGCCTTCTCTTCGCTGTCCACCAGAATATGCGCCGCATGATACTCGGTGCCGGGCGTCGCATTGGCAAATTTGGCATCATAAGCCGCCTTGATCGCCTCTTCGGTGACAGCCGCCGTCACGGCAGGCTCCAACGCCACGTTGGAAAGATAGGCGCGGCGATCATTTTCCATCTGCAGCGTGTCGCGTTTGGTCAGCGTATCGCCCACCGACTGCTGCAGGGCGGTTTGCTGGATCAGTTGGTCAAGGATGCCCTTGAACAGCGTCTCGGGCGGCAGGGCCTGATACTGCGCAGGCAGGCTTTCGCGTGCAACCAGCATGTTGCCCAGCGTGATGTTGGTGCCATTGACAACCGCCACAACGGTGTCGGCGGTCACGTCCTCGGCCATCGCAGGCAGCGCCAACGTCAGGGAAAGCATCGCCCCTGCCACAAAACGCATCGCTTTTGCCATCTTAACTTCTCCTGATCAGTCACGATTCCATGCGTGACGTTGACTATACCCAGCCTTCCCCTTACATCGCACAGGTCGCTTGAGAAGGGGACTTTCTGGCCTTGGACGCCCTTCTAAGGTGGGCGGCGCGGGCGGGCAAGCCACAGGCTCACACGATCTTGTCAATAACCGCCAGGCGGAGAAAACATGCTGGGTCTTGGAACAGTCGCGCGGAAGATTTTTGGAACGCCGAATGACCGCAAGGTGAAATCGGTGCGCCCCTTGGTGGCGAAAATAAACGCGCTGGAGCCAGAGTTCGCCGCACTCAGCGATGACGGCATCAAGGCCAAGACCGCCGAGTTCCAAAAGCGGGTGCAGGAAGGCGGCGAAAGCCTTGACGCGATCCTGCCCGAAGCCTTCGCCAACTGCCGCGAGGGCGCACGGCGCGCCTTGGGTCTGCGGGCCTTTGATGTGCAGCTGATGGGCGGCATCTTCCTGCATCAAGGCAACATCGCCGAAATGCGCACGGGTGAGGGCAAGACGCTTGTGGCAACGTTCCCCGCCTATCTGAACGCGCTCACCGGCAAGGGCGTTCATGTCGTGACGGTGAACGACTATCTGGCCAAGCGCGATGCGGAATGGATGAGCAAGGTTTACGGTGCCTTGGGCCTGACCACGGGCGTCGTCTATCCCTACCAACCGGACGACGAAAAGAAGGCCGCGTACCGCGCCGACATCACCTATGCCACCAACAACGAACTGGGTTTCGACTATCTGCGCGACAACATGAAATCCACCTTGGAAGACATGGCGCAGCGCGGCCACAATTTTGCGATCGTTGACGAAGTCGACTCGATCCTGGTGGACGAAGCCCGCACGCCCTTGATCATTTCTGGCCCCAGCCAGGACCGCAGCGAACTTTACACCCAGGTTGACAAGCTGATCCCGCTCTTGGACGAGACGCATTTCAAGCTCGACGAAAAGACCCGCAACGTCACCTATTCCGAAGACGGTAACGAATTCATCGAACAGCAGTTGCATGCCGCAGGCATCCTGCCCGCAGACCAATCGCTGTATGAACCGGAAAGCACGACCATCGTGCATCACGTCACGCAGGCCCTGCGTGCGCACAAGCTGTTCCAGAAGGATCAGCAATACATCGTGCGCGACGGTGAAGTGATGCTGATTGACGAATTCACCGGCCGCATGATGAAGGGCCGCCGCCTTTCGGACGGCCTGCATCAGGCGATCGAGGCCAAGGAAGGCGTGACGATTCAGCCGGAAAACGTCACGCTCGCCTCTGTGACCTTCCAGAACTATTTCCGCCTTTACAACAAGCTGGGCGGCATGACCGGCACCGCGGCGACCGAAGCCGAAGAATTCATGGAGATTTACAAGCTGGGCGTGGTCGAAGTGCCGACCAACCGCCCGGTGCAGCGCAAGGACGATGACGACGCCGTCTATCGTACCGCGCGCGAAAAATTCGAAGGCGTGGTCAAGTCGATCAAAGAGGCGCATGAAAAGGGGCAGCCGATCCTTGTGGGCACCACTTCGATCGAGAAATCCGAGGCACTGTCGCAGATGCTGACGGCTGCGGGCATCAAGCACAACGTTCTGAACGCCCGCCAGCACGAGCAAGAGGCGCAGATCGTTGCCGATGCCGGCCGTCTGGGCGCTGTGACCATCGCCACCAACATGGCTGGCCGCGGCACCGATATTCAGCTGGGCGGCAACGTCGAGATGACGGTGATGAAGGCCATCGCCGCCGATCCTCACCTGCATCCCGATGAAGTGCGCGCCCGGGTAGAGGCGGAACATGCCGATGAAAAGGCAGCCGTGATTGCCGCTGGTGGCCTGTTCGTTCTGGCGACGGAACGCCACGAATCCCGCCGTATCGACAACCAGTTGCGTGGCCGCTCCGGCCGTCAGGGCGATCCGGGCCGGTCCAGCTTTTTCCTGTCGCTGGAAGACGATCTGATGCGGATTTTCGGGTCCGAACGGCTGGATGCGGTGCTGTCGAAACTGGGGATGAAAGAAGGCGAAGCCATCATTCACCCTTGGGTCAACAAATCGCTGGAACGCGCGCAAGCCAAGGTCGAAGGCCGCAACTTTGATATCCGCAAGCAGTTGCTGAAATTCGACGACGTGATGAACGATCAGCGCAAGGCAATCTTTGGTCAGCGGATGGAGGTCATGCAGGCCGAAGACCTGTCCGAAATCGTGCAGGACATGCGGCATCAGGTTGCCGAAGACCTGGTGGATCACTACCTGCCGCCGAAATCCTATTCCGACAAATGGGACGGCGCCGGGCTGCATGATGCGCTGATCGAAAAGATGGGTCTGGAACTGCCGATCACGGCTTGGGCCGACGAAGAAGGCACCGACCAAGAGGTGATGCGCGACCGCATCATCGCGGCCAGCGATGCCCTGATGGCCGAAAAGCTTGGCGCCTTCGGCCCCGACACAATGCGCAACATCGAAAAACAACTGTTGCTGCAATCCATCGACGGCAAATGGCGCGAACACTTGCTGCGGCTGGAACACCTGCGCTCGGTCATCGGCTTCCGTGGCTATGCGCAGCGTGATCCGTTGAACGAATACAAGACCGAATCGTTCCAGCTGTTTGAATCGATGCTGAACTCGCTACGTCAGGATGTGACGCAAAAGCTGGCGCAGGTCCGCCCGGTCAGCCAAGAGGAGCAGCAGGCGCTGCTTGCGCAGTATCTGGCGCAACAGCAGGCCGCGAAAGACGCAGCCGCGGCGGCTGCGGCTCCGGTGATAACGGTTGCGGCGGCGGCAGCCGGATTTGTCGAATCAGATCCCAGCACCTGGGGAAATCCGGCCCGCAATGACCCTTGCCCCTGTGGTTCGGGCGAAAAGTTCAAGCATTGCCACGGCAAGCTCGCCTAAGATCGGTTAGACTGTTTCACGCGGGGCGGCTTTTGCCGCCCTTGCCCATTTAATGCCCGCTTCGGCGGAAACATTCCTTTTTCCTGCCACGGGAAGGCCCGGTTTGCTGCGTAAGCCCAAGCCAGTATGACCGTGGAGGCCGTCATGGACGCCAATCTGAAACGCAAACTGGCACGGGTTGTTGCCATTCTGGCCGTCGCGCTTGGCGCCGGTCAGTTGATGCAAAGCCTGTCGCATCCGGATCAGGCCACCCAGGTGACCCGCAGCGAAACGGCGCAGAAGGCGACAGACATCGAACCCCTCGCCGCCGGAAATGAGGCGACCTCGGCTGCCGCCCTGCCTGCCCCGGCGTTGACGCCCCCACGCCTGCCGGACAATGGCGTTGTCACTGCCACGCTGACCGGCCCGGTTCCGGCGCTGCCACCCGCCACTGTCGTCGATCTGACTCCGCCCGCGCTGCCCGCCGCACCACCGCCACAGGTTGCTGCACCAGCGGTCGCTGCCACCGATCCCTGCGCGACCACGCTTGATCTGGCCAACGGCGCAAATGCAATGATCGGGTTGACCCTGATTGCCCCCTGCCATCCGAATGAGCGGGTCGTGCTGAAACATGCGGGCCTTGCCGTCACCGGCAAAACCACCGCCACCGGCGCGCTTTTCGTCGATATTCCCGCGATGCAAAAGGACGGTCAGGTCGAGGTTTTGTTCAAAGACGGCAGCAAGATTTCCAACGCGGTCGCGGTGCCCGAGGTTGCCGAAATGCGCCGGTTTGCGGTGCAGTGGCAGGCCGATGATGCCTTCGTCGTTCACGCCTTCGAGGATGATCTGGGCTACGATGGCCCGGGCGATGTGTCGCCAGCCAATCCGCATACACCGGCACCGGGGCTTCCGGCCAAGGGCGGCTTCCTGACTCTGCTGGGGGATGCCACCACCGACCTGCCGCTTTTGGCGCAGCTTTACACCTTCCCCGCCGATCCCAAGGCAAAGGCCGTCGTCGTGGTCGAGGCGCCCGTCACCCAAGCCTCCTGTGGCCGCGAAATTCTGGCCGAAACCCTGTTCAGCAGCGGTGGTCGGGTGACAATCAACGATCTTGCCGCCGCAATGCCGGGTTGCGATGCGATTGGTGACTATCTGGTGTTGAAGAATCTTGTTCCAGACCTGAATATCGCCTCCAACTAAGGATCAGGCGGACGGTTTATGGTGGGTTTCTGGCGCGCGGCGGTTTTCTCCGCGCTTTTCCCGTGTTTGGCGGCCGCGCAGGATGTCACCCTGACGTCGCGAGATGGCGCGCTGGCGATTGCGGGCACCCTGCAGGGGTATGATGGCGAGTTTTACCGTATCGTCAGTGCCTATGGCCCGTTGACCATAGATGCGCAGGGCGTGATCTGCGATGGCCCGGCCTGCCCCGATCTGATGGCGCCCAAGGCGATGATTCGGTTTGTGGGTGAATCTGATGCCGGAAACGCCCTTCTGCCCGGTTTGATCGCCGCATTTGCGAAAACCCGGGGTCTGGCCTATACGCCGCCCGACTCTGCGGATGCGGCGGCGGTTCTGACCGACCCCGCCACAGACAAGATTCTGGCAGAGATCAGCTTTCGCTCCATGCCGCGTGAGGCCGCCCGCGAAGAAATCAAGGCCGGGCGCGCCGACCTGCTGATCGCCTCAACCACCGAACCGGATTTCGGCACCCGCACCGTGGCCGCCGATGTATTGCTGCCCATCGTGTCGCCCGACAACCCGCTGCCGGGGATCTCCACCATCGACCTGGCCAAGGTGCTGTCCGGCGATGTAAAGAACTGGAAAGACATCGGCGGGCCGGATGTTCCGCTTGTGGTGCATGGGCTGGAACCCGACAGCGACCTGCAACGCGCACTTGCCGACCGGTTGGGCCGCGACTCGGTGGCAGAGGTCACGCACCCCGATCTGGCCAGCCTTGCAGACGCGGTGGCAAAAGACCCCTGGGGCATTGCGATGACCGGCCGCGCCGTGATCGGTGCTGCCAAGGCGCTGCCGCTGTCTGACAGTTGCGGCTTTCCTCTGCTGCCCACGGATGTTTCGGCAAAGGCGGGCGATTATCCCCTGACCCTGCCGATCTATCTGCTGACCCCGCGCCGCAGACTGCCGCTGATGGCACGCGAGTTTCTGGATTTTCTGCCCCTGCCCGCCGCACAAAAATCCATCGGCCAGTCTGGCTACATCGACCGCATTCCCGAACGCCAACCGATGACGGCAGACGGGCTGCGGCTGATCAACGCCATTCAGGGCGCGGGCGAGGAAACCACGCTGGCCGATCTGAAACGGCTGGTAGATCTGATGGATGGTGCCGACCGGTTCTCGCTGACCTTCCGGTTTCAGGATGGCGCCAGCCTGCTGGACCCCGCGTCGCAAGAAAGCCTGCGCGATCTTGCCCTGCTGTTAGAGGCGGGGGTGTTTCGCAATCAAGAGCTGATCCTGGCCGGTTTCTCGGATGGCTCTGGCGCCGCCAAGGCCAACCTCGAGCTGTCGCGCAGCCGGGCCGAGGGCGTTCTGGGCGCGTTGAAACTTCTGGCCCCCAGCGTCGCCGAAGCCGACCTGCCGCGGGTTGAGGCGTTCGGCGAGGCCCTGCCGATGGCCTGCGATGAAACCGCCGCCGGTCGTCGTTTGAACCGCCGGGTCGAATTGTGGCTGCGCCCGTCGTTCAAGCAAAAGCAAGAGCCCTGATCGCCCTAAAGATAGCCGTCGGCGCGGAAACTGACCTCACGGCTTTTGCCGATGATCAGATGGTCATGCAGGGTAATGCCCAAAATCTGCGCCGCCTCTGCAATTTGCGCGGTCATCGAAATATCACTTTCAGATGGTGTCGGGTCGCCTGAGGGATGATTGTGAACAAGGATCAAAGCGCTGGCATTCACCTCCAGCGCGCGCTTGACCACTTCGCGCGGGTAGACTGGCACATGATCGACGGTGCCCTTCGCCTGTTCCTCATCCGCAATCAGCACGTTCTTGCGATCCAGAAACAGGATGCGGAACTGTTCGGTTTCGCGGTGCGCCATGGTGGTGTGGCAATAGTCCAGCAGCGCATCCCAGGATGACAGAACCGGCTGGTTCATCACCCGCGCCCGCATCAGCCGCTGTGCCGCCGCCTCGACGATCTTCAACTCCTGCACAACCGTATCGCCAACCCCCTTCACCATGGTCAAGCGTGCCGGAGAGGCTGAAATCACCCGGTTGAAATCGCCAAACGTGTCCAGCAGCAGACGCGCCAATGGCTTTACGTCCTGTCGGGGAATGGCGCGGAACAGCACGAGTTCCAGCAATTCATAGTCCGGCATCGCCTGCGCGCCGCCCTGCATGAAGCGTTGGCGCAAGCGTTGGCGATGATCGCCAATATAGGATGGCAGCTTTGTCGGCAGCGCCGCAGCCTCCGCCTCGTCCTCGGCGGGCAGGAACAGCGGCAAGGCGGCTTCATGAAAGGCACGGGGGGGGTTCATGCCCCGAAAGCTGGCACATTCAGGTGAACAAAGCGTTAAGACCCCCGCCTTACATCACCGAAACCAGCCGCAGCGCGTCGTAAATCGCCGCGTGGGTGTTGCGCGCCTCGACCGCATCGCCGATGCGGAACAGTTGGAATCCGGCGGGGCCGCCCGCAAGGGTCTGCGGCTGATGCGCGATCATCGCGTCATAATCGACCGCCCCAAGGTTCACCGATTGCGGCTTGAGGTCGAAATACAGATCGGCAAGCGGTTGCGTGCCGTGATTGACCACCACCTGATCGTAATGCGCGGTCTTGCCCAGCGCCATATAGTCGGAATCGATCGTCGCTTTGATCAGGTTGCCGTCGCGCTCTACCCCCGAAAGGCGGTAGGTGACGGTAAAGGTCACGTCCTTGTTCTGCAGCGCCCGCATATAGGGCACCAGGTTCATCGCCATGACCTCGGGCGCAAAGCTGCGGTCGCGGGTCATCAGCTCTACTTTTGCCCCGGCTTCCGCCAGGGTCTGCGCCGCCTGCAACGCGGTGTGATCGCCCGCATCGTCGTAGATCAGCACGTTCGACCCCGGCTTCACATCACCCGAAAGAATGTCCCAGGCCGAAACCGTCAGGTCATTGCCGAAAGTCAGGATATCCTTTTCCGGCAAGCCGCCCGTGGCCACGATCACCACATCAGGGCGCTCTGCCAGCACATCCGCCGCCTCTGCCCAGGTGTTGAAGCGGAACTCGACCCCGCGCGCCGCGCATTGCGCCATGCGCCAGTCGATGATGCCGATCATTTCGGCCCGGCGTTTGGTTTGCGCGGTCAGCCGCACTTGCCCGCCCGCCTGCGCCGCCGCCTCGAACACAGTCACGCGGTGGCCCCGCTCTGCCGCAACGCGCGCGGCCTCCAACCCGGCGGGGCCCGCGCCCACTACAACAATACGCTTCTGCACCGCCGCAGGCGCGATATCATGCGGCATCGTCTCTTCCCGCCCGGTCGATGGGTTGTGGATGCACAGCGCCATACCCCCCTGATAGATGCGGTCCAGGCAATAGGTGGCGCCAACGCAGGGGCGAATATCCTCCTCGCGGCCTTCGACGATCTTCCGCACGATATGCGGATCGGCCATATGCGCGCGGGTCATGCCTACCATATCCAACTGCCCCGACTGGATCGCATAGCGCGCCGTCGCCACATCGGGAATGCGCGCGGCGTGGAAGGTGGGCATGCCAACCTCGGCCCGCACCCGCCCGGCAAAATCCAGATGCGGCGCAGATTTCATCCCCTGAATCGGGATCACATCGGTCATCGCCGGATCGGTGAAAATCCGGCCCTTGATGATGTTGAGGAAATCGACGTTGCCGGAATCGCGCAGCATCTTGCCGATGGCAATGCCCTCATCCGCCGAAATCCCGCCATCCTCTGCCTCATCCGCCGTATAACGCACGCCCAGCAGGAACCCCGCGCCGACCCGTTTGCGGCAGGCGGCCAGCACCTCCATGGTAAAGCGCGCCCGGTTCTCCAGACTGCCGCCATAGGGCGAGGGCAGGGCGTTGGTCAGCGGCGACATGAACTGATCCATCAGGTGGCCGTAGCATTCAAACTCCACCCCATCCAAACCCGCCTCTTTCATCCGTTCGGCGGCGTCGGCAAAATCGGTGATCACGCGGGCAATGTCCCAATCCTCGATCACCTTGGGAAAGGCCCGGTGGCTGGGTTCGCGCGCGGGGCCAGCTGCCAGAACCGGCAGCCAGTCGCCCTTGTCCCAGCGGGTGCGGCGGCCAAGATGGGTCAACTGGATCATCACGGCGGCGCCCGCCTCGTGGCAGTCATCGGCAATGCGGCGCATCCACGGCACCACCTCGTCCTTATAGGCCAGCACGTTGTTGAACACCGGCGGGCTGTCTTTCGACACCGCCGCCGACCCCGCGGTCATCACCATCGCCACCCCGGCGCGGGCGCGTTCAAGATGATACAGGCGATAGCGGTCCTTCGGCATGCCATCCTCGGGATAGGCAGGCTCATGGCTGGTTGTCATGATCCGGTTGCGCAGGGTCAGGTGCTTCAACTGATAGGGTTGCAACAGCGGATCGTTCGACATTTTGGCCTCCGGGCAATGGGATGCGGCGAGGAAACCAAAAATCGACACATGTGTCAAGTCTTGAGTCGCCCCCGAACCTTGTTGCGCAAAGCCGCCCGCCCGCCTAGGTTTGCGCCATGACAAAACCGCATGAAACCGAGACGGGATGGCGCGGATCGCGTGAAGGTTGGCTGGAGGCCGCTTATGCCGTTCTGATCCGCGAAGGCGTGGACGCGGTAAAGATCCTGCCCCTGGCAGAGCATTTGAAACTGTCGCGCACCAGCTTCTACTGGCATTTCGAAAACCGCGAGGCGCTGTTGCTGGCCTTGGCAGAAATGTGGGCCAGCCGCACCACAAGGCCACTGATCGCCGCTACCGAAGGCAGTGCAGAAACCGAAACCGAGGCGATGCTGAACGTCATCGGATGTTTTCTGCGCCCGGAAACCTTTGATGCAAAAATGGAATTCGCCATGCGCGGTTGGGGGCTGAAGGATGCCGCCATTCTGGCGCAGGTGGCCGAAGCCGATCACGCCCGGCTGAAGGCACTGGGCGCCATGCTGGAACGCTGGGGGCATTCCCCCCACGACGCCGATGTGCGGGCGCGCACGATCTATCTGGTGCAGATCGGCTATATCTCGATGCAGGTCGAGGAAACGCTGGAAACCCGCATGACGCGGATTCCGAACTATGTGGAAATTTACACTGGCCGCAAACCCGAACCGCGCGAGGTGGCGCGGTTTCGCGCGCGGTTCGGGGCGGGCGGGAATTGACACTTTGGCAACCAAACACCCAACGGCGGCTTTGGCGCGTTGGCATGAGGACGGAATGGTGCATAAGTCGCATTTGAAGCCGGAATATCTGATCAAGACAGATGATGATCTGCGGTCGCTGTTTCCCGCCACCCACACCCTCGCCCTTGTTAAGTGCCAAGACCACCTGGACAAGCACGCCCGGGAATTCATCCGGCGGTCGCCGTTTCTGTGCATCGGCACCCAATCGCCGGATGGAATGGCCGATGTTAGCCCGCGCGGCGATCCCTGCGGCTTTGTGAAGGTTCTGGATGACCAGACGCTGCTGATCCCGGACCGGCCGGGCAACAATCGTCTGGACACGCAAAGCAACATTCTGGCCAATCCGGCTGTCGGCCTTCTGTTCATGGTTCCAGGGTTTGATGACACGCTGCGGATCAATGGCACGGCGCAGATCACCCGCGATCCGGAGCTGCTGGCCCAGCTGGCGGTGAATGAACGCCAACCCACGGTCGCCATCGTCGTTTCGGTCAAAGAGGTGTTTCTGCACTGCGCCAAGGCATTTCGGCGGTCAAAACTGTGGGATCCCGCCGCGCTGCAGGATCGCCACGAAATGCCGTCGCTGGTCACGATGATCCTTGATCAGACGACAGGCGCGCCCGACGACCCGGCCCAGTTGCAAAAGAACGATGCCGATCTGGAAGAGGCCTATCGGACCTCGATGTACTAGAGCCGCCTCACGCCAAGGTCTCCCTCTGCCAGCCATCCAGAAACTCCACCCGGTCGCGGCTGCCAAGGAAAGCCCTGAGCGCAAAGCGCCTATACTGGAATCAGTTCGACGCAGTTGATTTCGTAATATGCTACCGCAAGAACCGCACCGATGATGATCCCCGAAAAGGCCATGGCGACTACCGAATACCATCTACCGAACCTTGCTAACCCGCAGCCTACGGCCAATCCAACCAGGAGAAAGCCCCAACTTTGGGGAAGGAAAAGCGCTGAGCGGACGCATTCTGCGTAGGTCATGTAAACTCGATCCGTATTGATAGCATCCAGCGCCTTTTAGGGCCGGTATGCAAACTTCACGATTTGCTGGCCGCGCGTCAACGTCCACTTCGTCCCGCTGCGCGCTCATTCAATGGGCCGCCTCACCCCAACCCTTCCCGTTGCCACCCATCCAGAAACTCCACCCGATCACAGTCGGCAAACGCCGCCAGCCGGGCCAGTTCCGCCTCCAGCCGCGCCATCCGCCCGGCGCCCAGCTTTACCCCCGCCTCGGGCCAGAACGCCTTGACCCGCAGGGCCGAGGCGTCGCGGAAGGCTTTCACGTCGATCCGCCCGATGATCCGGTCGCCTTCCAGCACCGGAAAGACGTAATAACCGTATTGGCGCTTTGCCTCGGGCACAAAGACCTCGATGCGGTAGAAGAACCCGAACAGAAACTCCGCCCGGTCGCGGTCGCGCAGGGCGGGGTCAAAGGGCGACAGAATGCGCAGCCGTCCGGTGGGTTCCGGCGCCAGCGCCGCCTGATCGAACACGTCGGGCCGGGCAAAGCTGCGCTTCTTCTGCCCTTTGGCGCCTTCGATTTCGATCTCGATAATCTCGCCCTGCGCCAGTGCCGCCTTGGCCCAGGCCTTCGCCTCTTCTGGCCGCAGCGTGTGCCAATAGGCCCGCAACTCGGACGCATCTGCAAAGCCAAGGTTATCCAGTGCCGTGCGGTTCAGGGCGTCGATCATCGCCGCCTCATCCGGCGCTGCGGCGCGGTGGACTGCAGGGATCACCCGCTCTGGCAGGTCATACACCTTCTGAAAACCATCGCGGCGGCTGATCGCCAGTTGCCCGGTGTGCCACAGCCATTCCAGCGCGGTTTTCGATGGGTGCCAATCCCACCAGCCGCCCTTGCCGCGTTCTTCCCCCTCGCCCACATCGCTGACGCTCAGTGGGCCGTCCGCTTCGATCCGGCGCAGGATCGTGTCCAACTGATCCGTATAGCCATCGCGGAACCACTTCTTCCAGTTCGCCTGCATCCGCACCGCGTTGCGGTCAAACCGGTGCTGCCACAGCGGGTGCAGCGCCACCGGCAGGATCGAGGCGTCATGTGTCCAATGCTCCCAGACCAGCCGATCCTTCTCGTGCAGCCGTTTCAACGCCTCAGGCCGATAGCTTTGCCGCCGCGAAAACAGGATCATGTGATGCGCCCGCGCGACGGTGTTGATGCTGTCGATCTGCACGAAACCGATGCGATCAATCAGACGCGCCAGATCGGTCCCGCTGGCCGGGCCGGTGGGGGCCTCGGCCAGCGCATGACGATGCAGGAACAGACGGCGGGCGGCGGGGTTTGCAAGCGATGGAACCATGACCCAAGGCGTAACAGGTCAAATCCTGCGGTCAACCACGGCTGTGCTGACTCAACTCTGTTCCAGATCGCGCAGAATGTCCTTCAGGCCGATCCGCCAATCGGGCCGGGTCAAACCAAAGGCGCGCTCGAAACTGCCGTTGTCCAGCCGGGAATTTTTCGGCCGCAGGGCGGGCGTGGGATAGGCCTGCGACGGAATATCCTCGACCAGGCAGTCAAGCCCCGCCTGCGCAAAGATCTCGCGCGCGAAATCCGCCCAGCTGACGTCCGGGGCGCCAGACACATGGTAAATGCCCGCCAAAGCCGCGTCCCGCAGCAACCCGGCCGCCGCCGCCAGACAGGCATCGGCTAGTGCGGCCGCCGGGGTCGGCCCGCCGACCTGATCTGCCACCACGGCCAGGACGCTGCGCTGCTTTCCCAGCCGCAGCATGGTTTTCACAAAGTTATGCCCATGCGCCGACACCACCCATGAACTGCGCAAAATGGCATAGCGCCCGCCCGCCGCCTGAACCGCAACCTCACCGGCCCGCTTGCTGCGGCCATAGGCGCCCAAAGGGGCGGTGCTGTCGTCCGGCAGAAAGGGCCGGGTGCCCGCGCCGTCAAACACATAATCGCTGGAAATATGCACAAACGGCAGGCCGCGCGCCGCTGCCGCCCGCGCCAACGCGCCGGGGGTGGTGCCGTTGACCAACTGCGCCGTCGCCTCGTCCGTTTCGGCCTTGTCCACCGCCGTATAGGCGACGGCATTGATCACCGCATCGGCATCCGTCTGGGCAACAAGCGCGGCACAGGCCGCCGGATCGGTGAAATCGGCAAGGCTCCGGTCACAGAACTGCAGCGACATAGCCTGCGCCCGCCGCGCCAGTTCCCGGGCAAGCTGCCCCGTCCCGCCGAAAACCAGATATTTCATGTCACACCCTGCGTTCCGCTCGGTCGCACTGTGGCTGTACTGCCCGTCAAGCAGCACGCCGATCCAGCGTCAAGCCATGATCCCCAAACGCATGCCCACGCCCTTCCAACACCATGACCCAGCCGGGAACGGCGCCCGCATCCGCGTTGGATGCAGGCGTCACTCCTGATGCTACTGGGTCAGCAATGCCTGAACCACCAGCTCAGCTGCGTTTTCTGCGGACATATCTGATGTGTTCAGAACAACTTCGGCGTTATCGGGGGCCTCGTAGGGGCTGTCGATGCC
>CAMFLG010000007.1 GCA_945957495.1 uncultured Pseudorhodobacter sp.
TCGAAATCGCTCATCCCCTCACGAAACGCAAAAACCATCCGCGTCAGCGCACGCGCTGCCAGCCCGTTTGCAAACTCCAGCCGGGCGATTTCGGCGGCATCCACCCGCGCCCGCAGCCCGGTAGAGGGGTGCATCAGCAGCGCCGTTGCGTTTTCCACCCGCCCGGCGATCTGGCGCAGCGGATCGACGACAAAGGCCGGGGCATCCACCGCCGTCGCCGGATCTTCGACCTCATCCGCCGAAAACCACTTCCAGCCGATGACACCCACCGTTGCCCCCGTTGGCACCGCCTCGGCCAGCCAGGACCGCAGGTTGCGCCCTTCGCGTGGTTGCGAGGGCAAGGACAGGCTGGCGCAATGGCCGACCCGGATGTCGCCCGCCTGCACCAGTGGTGAGACGCCGGTGTAGGGCAGGCATTCGTTGCCCGCCAACAACAGCGCATCGGTGGCGGTGACGATCAGCAGCGTCTCTTCAAACCGTGGGTCGAACCCGGTCAGCCACTGGATATTCGCCGCATGTTCGCGGTCGCCATAGACCACCAGCACCTCATAGCCTGCGCCCGCCGCGCGAAACGCCGCCAGCCGCGCCCGCAATTCGCTTAGCGTCAGGTCGGGCGGCAGGGCGGGGGTGCCGAAATCGGGCCAGTCAATGCGGATCAGGCGGGGCATGGGCGTCTCCATCAGTTTGGCCAAGCCTAAGGCCACACTGGTTGCCATGGCAAAGAAAATCCCCGGCCACGGCGGGCCGATCTATCACGCCTCGGCGGCGATCCAGCGATAGCCGACGCCCGG
The DNA here is from genome assembly GCA_945957495.1 of uncultured Pseudorhodobacter sp. Taxonomy (GTDB): domain Bacteria; phylum Pseudomonadota; class Alphaproteobacteria; order Rhodobacterales; family Rhodobacteraceae; genus Cypionkella. Next base: position 792 of record CAMFLG010000007.1, read on the forward strand.
TTCGGTCTGGATATAGGCAGGGGCGGCGGGGTCGGTTTCGATCTTTTGCCGCAACTGGCCGATGAAAACCCGCAGATAGGGCACGTCCTGACCATGCGCCGGCCCCCAGACCTGCATCAGGATTTGCCGATGGGTCAGCACGCGACCGGGATTTTGCGCCAGCATCACCAGAAGATCAAATTCGGTCGGGGTCAGGTGAATGGACTGGCCGTTCAGATGCACGGTATGGCCGGGCAGGTCGATCACCAGCCCGCCCTGCCGCAAGATCCCGGTCGGTTGCGCGCGCTGGCGCAGCACGGCGCGCAGGCGGGCCAGCAATTCACCGATGCCAAAGGGTTTGGTGATGAAATCATTCGCGCCAAGGTCCAGCGCCATGATCTTTTCCATTTCCTGATCATGGGCCGACAGCACGATGATCGGCAGGCCAGACCGCGCGCGCAGGTTTTCGATCACGGCTTTGCCATTCAGATCGGGCAGGCCCAGATCAAGGATCATCGCATCGGGCTTTGCACTGGCAACCATCGCCAGCGCCGCCTGCCCGGTGGCGGCAAAGGCGGTGTCATAGCCCGAGGCGGCCAGCGCATGGCCCAGAAAGCGTTGGATCTGCGCTTCGTCATCCACGATCAGGATCAGCGGTTTGGTCATGGGCTGGCCTTGGGCAGGGGAAGGGTGATGCACATGCGGGTGCCCTTGCCATCGCGCAGCGGGCTTGTCACTGTCAACGTGCCGCCCAAGGCCTGCACGATGCCGTTGCTGATGCTCAGGCCCAGCCCGGTGCCGGGCCGCCCCGGATCGGCACGGTAGAACGGCTTGAACACCTCTGCCTGTACCCGCGGCGCAATGCCCGGTCCCTGATCGGCGACGCAAACCGCGATCTGATCTTGCCCGACCGTCGCCGTCACATGGATCGGCGCGGCGGGGGCAGAGAATTTCACCGCATTGTCCAGCAGGTTGAACAGCGATTGTTCCAACAGCGCGGCCTCGGCCTGCAGCATCGGCAGTTCCGGCAGGTCTGCCGAAATCCGGGCGGTGGGAAAGGCGGTGCTGGCGCGGGCGATGGCGGCGCGGACGACATCGGCCGGATCGACCCAACTCAGATGCAGGTCCAGCCCCGCCTGCAGCCGCGTCATATACAGCAGATTTTCCACATAATGCGACAGGCGCCGCGCCTCTTCCTCAATCGCAAGCGCCAGATCGTCGCGCGCGGCGGGTGGCAGGGTATTGCCCAATTCGCGCAGGCTGGTGATCGCGCCAAGGATCGTTGCCAGCGGCGTGCGCAGATCATGTGACAGCGAGGTCAAAAGGGCCGCGCGCAGCGCATCGCGCGTGGCGCTGGTGCGCGCCTCTTCGGCGGTTGTGGCAAGGGTCAGGCGGGCGATGGCCAGATTGGCCTGCTGACAGATCACCTCGATCGCCTGTTCACGCACCGCACGGTCAGCACGGTTGGGGCCAAGCACAGCATGGCCCAGGATCAGCACCACCTCGCCCGCCTGCACCAACGGCAGAAAGGCAAGGCTGCCGCCCTGCTGGCCCGGTTGCGCCGGGTCTTCCCGGCTGTGCCTGCGCAGCGCACGTTCGGCGGCCTGCAGATCGGCGGCATCAAGGCCCGGATCAAGGCCCGCATCGGGCGAAAACCCGTCTGCCACCGGCTGCAACACCACCACCGGCCCCGGCACCAGCGCCGCCACATGCCGCGACAGGGTGGCCCGGATCGCGGGCAACCCATCGACCTTTGCCAGATCGGCGGCGAAGGCCGACAGCACCTCCAGCACCTCGGCGCGGGTGGTGGCGGCGTTGGCCTCTTCGCGCAGGCGGCCCGCCAGAAATCCGGTCAGGCCCGCCACGCCCAGAAACTCTGCCAGCACCAAAAGATCGCCGGGTTTGGCGATGGCAAAGGTGTAAAGCGGGCGCACGAACAGGAAATTGAACGTGGCAAAGGCCGCAAGCGCGCTGGCAACCCCGATCCAGAAGCCAAAGCGCACCGAAGCCAGCAGCACCGCGACAAAGAACACAAACAACCCCGAAGGTTCGGGCAGGCTATCTTGTGTAAGGTAGGTCGTCAGCGCGGCAAGCGCCAGAAACAGCACCGCCCCCAGCGCGCTGGGCAGGGTCGGCGCCGCCGCCCAGCCATGGGTATCGGGTAACAGGGATGCGTTGCGGTCTGCCATGCGGCAACCTTGCGGCCAGCCCGCGGGGCTGTCCATCATCTTTATGCGTTCCTTATACCCGGGCCAAAACCCCCTGTCGCATCCTTATGCGGGGCGCGCCAGATTGGCCGCATCCTGCCAGAACTGGCGCTATCCGGACGATCATTGTGACGATATCTGCCCTTTCCCTGCCCCAGCCCAATGCCGTGGCCAGCCCAAAACGCTCTGGCCTGCTGGCGCTTTCACTTGGGTCCATCGGCGTTGTTTATGGCGATATCGGCACATCGCCGCTTTATGCCTTCCGCGAGGCGATGCTGGCCGCAGGCGATACCAGCCGCGAGACGGTTCTGGGCGTGCTGTCCTTGATCCTGTGGGCGCTGATGGTGATTGTGACGGTGAAATACGTCGTGATCCTGCTGCGCGCCGACAATCAGGGCGAGGGCGGTACGCTGTCGCTGTTGGCGCTGGCACAGCGCGCGATGGGGCGGCGTTCGGCCCTGGTGTTGGCGATGGGGTTGATCGGGGCGGCGCTGTTTTACGGCGACGCGGCGATTACGCCCGCGATTTCAGTGCTGTCGGCGGTTGAGGGGCTAAAGCTGTTGACCAGCCGGCTGGACGCTTATGTGTTGCCGATCACCATTGCCATAATCATCGCGCTGTTTCTGGTGCAGTCGCGCGGCACGGCGGCGGTGGCAAGCCTGTTCGGCCCGATCACCTTGATCTGGTTCGCGGTCATGGCGGTGGGCGGGGTGGTTCACGTCGCGGCAGATCCGGCGATTCTGGCGGCGCTGAACCCGGCCCATGCCGCGGGCTTTTTGCTGAGCCATGGCAAGATCGGGCTGGTGGTTCTGGGCGCGGTGTTTCTGGCCGTCACCGGAGCAGAGGCGCTGTATGCCGACCTTGGCCATTTTGGCCGCAGGCCGATCCAGCTGGCCTGGGTTTGCGTGGCGCTGCCTGCCTTGGCGCTGAACTATCTGGGGCAGGGGGTGCTGGTGCTGGCCAGCCCCGAAACCCTGCAGAATCCGTTCTTTCTGATGTATCCCGCCTGGGCGCTGCTGCCGGTGGTGGCGCTGGCGACCATGGCCACCATCATCGCCAGTCAGGCCGTGATCACCGGCGCCTATTCCCTGACCCGGCAAGCGATTCAACTGCGCCTGTTGCCGCGCCTGAAAATCCGCCACACCTCGGAAACGCAAGAGGGGCAGATCTATCTGGGCAGCATCAATGCGCTGTTGCTGGCGGGTGTTCTGGCGCTGGTGGTGGGTTTTGGCTCTTCCTCGGCCCTGGCCAGCGCCTATGGGATCAGCGTGACCGGCACCATGGTGGTGACGGCCATTCTGGCGCTGATCGTGGTGCATCGGCACTGGGGCTGGCCGCTGTGGGCCGCGACCGCGCTGATGCTGCCGTTTCTGCTGATTGATCTGGTCTTTCTGGGGGCGAACATGCTGAAGGTTCTGGAGGGCGGTTATGTGCCGCTGGCGATTGCGGCCTTTGTCGTGCTGGTGATGGCGACCTGGCTGCGCGGCACAGCGGTGTTGCTGCAAAAGGAACAGGACGCCGAAGTGCCACTGGACACGATTCTGCGCCAGTTGGACAAGGCCAGCATCGCAAAGGTTCCCGGCACCGCGATCTATCTGACCTCCAGCCCCGAAACCGCGCCGGTCGCGCTGATGCACAGTCTCAAGCATTTCAAAAGCCTGCACGACCAAAACGTCATTCTGACCATCGTGACCGCCCCGGTGCCCCGCGTTGATCTGCAAGACCGGGTGCAGATGGAAACCATCAACCCGCGCTTTCGCCGGGTGACGCTGACCTTTGGCTATATGGAGGATCCGAACGTGCCGCAGGGGCTGGCGAAATGCCGCGAGATGGGGTGGAAGTTCGACATCATGTCCACCTCTTTCCTGCTGTCGCGCCGCACGTTGAAGCTGGCCAGCAAAAGCCCGCTACCGGGCTGGCAACGCCGCATCTTCATCTTCATGGCGCGCAATGCGGCGGGGGCGTCGGACTATTTCCACATCCCCGCTGGCCGCGTGGTAGAAATCGGAACGCAGGTGAACCTGTAACCGGGCGTATTGGTGCCCCTCACTCTGCGCCCAAACACGCGCCGCCTACAACGGCAGCGCGTGTTTGCGATGCACCACCTCCATCACAAAGCGCGAACGCACACCCTTCAGCGCGACCGTTTCGGTCAGCCGCTGATAAACGATGTCATAGGACGGCATGTCGGCCACCACGATGCGCAGCATATAGTCAGACTGGCCGCCCAGACGCTGCACCTCGATGATTTCGGGAAATCGTTCCACCGCCGCCAGGAACTTGTCGCGCCAGGCGGGGGTATGGTCCATCGCCTCGACCTCGCACAGCACGGTCAGGCCCAGACCGACCTTGCGCGGATCGACAAGGGCGACCCGGCCGGTGATGACGCCTGCCGCATCCAGCTTTTGCACCCGTTTCCAGCAGGGGGTTTGCGACAGGCCCACGCGGTCTGCCAGCTGCGCCACCGGAATCGTCGCATCGCGCTGCAATTCGGTCAGGATTTTGCGGTCAATCTGATCCATGGCTCAGGCAGAGATGAAATTGCGCACGAAATCGCTGGCGGGATGCGCGCGGATGTCCTGCGGGCGGCCGATCTGTTCGATGCGGCCCATCGACATCACCACCACCAGATCGGCCAGTTCCATCGCCTCGTCCTGATCATGGGTGACGAAGATCGTGGTCAGGCCGGTGGTATCGTGAATCTCGCGCAGGCCCTGCCGCAGTTCCTTGCGCACCTTGGCGTCCAGCGCGCCAAAGGGTTCGTCCAGCAGCAACATGCGCGGCTCGATCGCCATGGCGCGCGCCAGTGCCACGCGCTGCCGTTGCCCGCCAGACAGCTGGCTGGGATAGCGCGGGCCGATGGCGGGCAGTTGGATCAGATCCAGCAGCCGGGTCACACGGCGGGCAATTTCGGGCTTTGACGGGCGCTGCGCGCGCGGGCGGGCATTCAGGCCATAGGCGATGTTGTCAAACACCGTCATGTGCCGGAACAGGGCATAGGATTGAAACACAAAGCCCGCGCGGCGCTCTTGTACCGTCAGGCCGGTTGCATCCTGCCCGTCAAAGCGCACCCGCCCGGCAGTTGGAAACTCCAATCCGCCAAGGATGCGCAACAACGTGGTCTTGCCTGACCCTGATGGGCCCAACAGCGCCACCAGCGCCCCCGACGGGATCGACAGCGACACCGGATGCAAGGCCGCCGTGGCGCCAAATTCCTTCGAGATATCTTCGATTTCGATGTGCATGGCGCAGCCCTTTCAATGGCGGTGATTGGCGGCAAGCTGATCGGCATAGCGCCATTCCAGCCCGGTTTTCAGGGTAAGGGTCAGCAGCGCCAGCAGGGCCAGCACCGCGGCCAGCGAGAACGCCGCGACCGACAGGTATTCGTTATACAGCATCTCGATGGTGATCGGCATCGTCGCGGTCTGGCCGCGGATCTTGCCCGACACCACCGCCACCGCGCCAAACTCGCCCATGGCGCGGGCGTTGCACAAAAGCACCCCATACAACAGCGCCCAGCGGATGTTGGGCAGCGTCACCGTAAAGAACACCCGCCAGCCCGACGCGCCCAGCGTCAGCGCGGCCTCTTCCTCGGCCCGGCCCTGTTCGATCATCACCGGGATCAGCTCGCGCGCCACAAAGGGGAAGGTCACAAAGACCGAGGCCAGCACAATGCCCGGCAGCGCAAACACGATGGGAAAGCCGTGGCCCACCAGAACCCCACCGATCAGCGAATTCGCCCCGAAGGTCAGCACGATGCACAGGCCCGCCACGACCGGAGAGACGGAAAACGGCAGGTCAATCAGCGTGATCAGAATCGCCTTGCCACGAAAATCGAACTTGGTGACGAACCACGCGGCGGCGATGCCGAACACCGCATTCAAGGGCACCGCGATCGCCGCGACAATCAGGGTCAGCCGGATTGCCGATGCAGCCTCGGGGTTGGCAAGCGAGGCGACCGCAGCCAAGGCACCATCGCGCAGCGCCTCGAAAAACACCACGATTAGGGGGGCGAACAGCAACACCGCCAACCCCAGAAGAACGCCGCCGATCAGCAGAAACCGCGCCAGCGGCGTTTCTTCGGTGGCGGCGCGAAAGCGGATGGGAACATCAGACATAACCAATTCTCCGGCGGCTAAAGACCTGAACGGCGTTGATGGCCAACAGCATCATGAATGAAATCAGCAGCATGGCGATGCCGATGGCGGCGGCGCCGGGGTAGTCGAACTCTTCCAGCCGGATCACGATCAAGAGGGGCGCGATTTCGGTTTTCATCGGGATATTGCCCGCGATGAAGATGACCGATCCGTACTCCCCGACCGACCGCGCCAGCGCCAGCGCAAAGCCGGTCAGGGCGGCGGGCGTCAGCATCGGCAGGATGATGTGGCGGATGGTGTGGGCACGGCTGGCGCCCAGCGTGGCAGAGGCCTCTTCAACCTCACGCTCGATCTCTTCCACCACCGGCTGCACGGTGCGGGCGACAAAGGGCAGGCCCACAAAGATCAGCGCGATCAGGATGCCCCATTGGGTGTAGGCGATCTTGAATCCCAGATCCTTAGCAATCGCGCCAAAAGCGCCGTTCGGGGCATAAAGCGCGGTCAGCGCGATCCCCGCCACAGCCGTGGGCAGCGCGAAGGGCAGATCCACCGCCGCATCCAGCAATTTGCGGCCCGGAAAGCGATAGCGCACCAGCACCCAGGCCACGGCCACGCCGAACACTAGATTGAACAGCGCCGCGATCAGCGACAGCCGGAACGACAGCAACAACGCCCCCCAGGTGCGCTTGGTGTTGATGGCGGCCCACATCACATCGACGCCCGACGCGGCGCCCTGCAACAACAGGGCGCCGATCGGCAACAGCACGATGATGGAAAGCATGGTCAGGGTGATCCCTGCGCTCAACCCCAGTCCGGGGATCGGGGATTGGTGAACCAGCGGCTGTTTCATGCGCGACCTCACGGGGCGGTGTAAATTTGATCGAAGATGCCGCCATCGGCGAAATGGGTCTTTTGCGCCTCGGGCCAGCCGCCAAAGTGGCTGATGTCCACCAGATCCAGCTTGGGGAACCGCGCCACATCGGCGGGATCGGCCTTGGAGGTATCCCAGCCGCGATAGTAGTCCTTGAAGATGATCGCCTGCGCTTCGGGGGTGTAAAGGAAGTTCAGATAGGCCTCGGCCAGCTTGCGCTGTTCATCCGAATGGATGTTGGCCTCTACCAAAGCCACCGGCGGCTCGGCCAGCACGGAAACCGACGGCACCACGATGTCGAACTTGTCGTCACCCAATTCGTTCAGTGCCAGATAGGCCTCGTTTTCCCAGGCCAGCAGCACATCGCCGATTTCGCGCTGGGCAAAGGTGGTGGTGGCGTCACGCGCGCCTTTGTCCAAGACCGGCACATGCGAATACAGCGCCTTTACATAAGCTTCCGGGTCTTGGCCGGCCTTTTCGGCCCAGGCCCAGGCTGCAAGGTAGTTCCAGCGCGCCCCGCCAGAGGTTTTCGGGTTTGGCGTGATCACCTCGACATCGTCTTTGATCAGATCGCCCCAATCCTTGATGCCCTTGGGATTGCCCTCACGCACCAGAAACACAATGGTCGAAGTGTAGGGCGACGCGTTGTGCGGCAGTTTCGATTGCCAATCTGCGGGCAGCTTGCCCTCCTTTGCGATCTTGTCGATGTCGGCGGCCAAGGCCAGCGTCACGACCTGCGCATCCAGACCTTCAATCACCGCACGGGCCTGTGCGCCCGATCCGCCATGGCTGGCCTCGATGGTGGGCGCGGGATTGCCCTGCGCGGTCCACCAGGTGGTGAAGGCCGCGTTGATGTCGCGGTAAAGCTCGCGCGTCGGGTCATAAGACACGTTCAGCAGGCTTTCCGCCGTGGCGCCCTGCGGTGCAAGCAGCGCAAAGAACGCCAGCGCAAGCGCGGCAAGCGGCCTGCGTGCCCGCAGCAGGACCGGCAGGCGGCGCTGTTCAGGCAAGGGGAGCGGGGTGGGGGTGACGGTGGCAAACACAGCAGTCTCCTTTAAGGATTTGCGCCAGCTGACGCAGATGGGATCAATTCGTGACCGGCTCTAGCCGCACGCTCCAAGCGCGCGGGTCGCGGTTGCGGAACAGGGATTGGGTTGTTGCTTCGCGATCCAAGGTGTTCAGGGTCATCACCTCGGCGGCGTCCGAACAGCGCATCAGAGCCACGCGGAACAGGGTCGCCACCGAAGCGCCGCGCCTGCTGCTGCGGGTTGAGTTTGATCTGCGCAAAGCCATGTCAGCCTCCTGTCGCCATTGGCCATCTGTGGCCATGGGTTAATATCGACATAACTGATCGTGTATTGCAAGAAAATATTCACGCTCTTTTGGGTCGTGATTAAAGAACAAGATTCTACGCCCCTGGCCCGCTGCGCGAGGCCGACCCATGCCGGAGCCTTCGAAGGCTCCGTGCCGATTTCTGCGAAGAAATCGTCTTAGAACCGCAATCCAGCGGCCTTTGCCCCGGCCAGCAGATCCTCGGCCAGATGATGCGCCCAACGGCCCTGACTGGGCACCACATCGGGCACCTGCACCACGGTGCATCCGGCGCGGTGGGCGGCCTCGGCGCCGGTTTCGCTGTCTTCAAACACCAGACAGCGCGCCGGGTTCACCCCCAGCCGTTCGGCGGCCAGCAGATAGGGCGCGGGCGCGGGTTTCGGGGCGGTGACATCATCGACCGTGATCACCAGATCGAAATGATGCGCGATTCCGGCCTTGGCCAGCTTGTCATGCGCGCCGCGCCGCCCGGATGAGGTGACAAGCGCCATCGGATACAGCCGCGCCGACAACAGCTGTGCCGCGCCGGGCTTCAACGCCAGCCCATCCTGCGCCATCGCGGCCTGAAACCCGGCCTCCCAGATCGGGTGAAGTCTGGATTGGTCCAGTGCGGGATGCGCCGCGCTGATGATCTTGCCTGCGGTGGGAATATCCACCCCCACCAGACGGTGCATGAACTGCAGATCAACCGGATGGCCCAGCGCGGCAAAGGCCTTGATCCCGGCGGCAAGGGCCGGGCCTTCGGTATCCACCAAAGTGCCGTCCAGATCGAAGAAGATCGCGTCAAACATATCTGTCCCTCAGCCTGCTGCCCCGCAGATAGCGGATCACAGCGTCAGGCGAAAGCGGCGAAAGCCGCTTGGCAGCAGGTCCAGCGGTGCGAGGCGCAGATGCGGCACCTCTGCCAGATGCGCAGTGGCCTCTGGTGCGCTGTCAAACAGCACTGTGGCGCCGGGGATCGGGCGAAAGGTCCAGGGCGGCGGGGCCACCGGCGCGGGCAGAAAGCCGTCGCGCAGATAGGTTTCCAACACCTCGCGGTTGGTTTCTTCACTGTCGTAGATCATCCGCGCGGGCAGCGCCCCGGCAAAACCCGCGCCGCCCGCGCTGCGATAGCTGTTGGAGGCCAGCGCAAAGGCCCGGTCGGCGGCAACTGGCTCGCCCTGATGGCACAGATCGGTGATGCGGCGGCTTTGCGCAACCTCGCGGCCCAGCGCATCAAAGCGGGCCGGTTGCGTCAGGTCGATCTGATAGGTCAAGCCGTCGATGGTGTCGAAGTTGAAGCTGGGGAAGGCCGCGTCCAGCAGCGGCGCATCGCGGGCATCTGGGGTGATCTGGTGAAACTGGCTGACCGCGCGTTCCAGCCACAAGGCAAGCTCTGCCCCGGTGACGCGCAGCGCGGTCAGGCTGTTGGCATAGGGGTAAAGATCGGTCAGGTGCCGCCGCAACAGCGGGCCTGCCGGAATGTCGGTGTAATTCTCGGGTCCGCCGCGCCCACCCGCCTTGAACGGCGACACCGCGCACAAAACCGGCAGATCGCCATGCGGGCCGTCTTGCAAAACCTGCGTGATGCGCCGCTTTTCCGACTGCGCCAGCAGATGCAGGGCGGGGCCGTGGCACAGCATCGCGAAATAGCTGTTCAGCGGCAGCGGCGTTTGGCCGATCACCGCATCCCCGCGTTGCAGCAGGCGGTTGTGCAGCGGCAAGGCCAGCGCCACCACCGCAGGCGCATCCGCCACCAAAGGGCGCATCTGGCCCGCAGCGCCCTCGCGGCTGGCAATCGGGCGCAAGCCGCAGGTCTGCGTCGCGATCTGCCACCCCTTGCGGGATTTGCGCAAGCCAAGGTCGATCACCCCCAGATGAGAGCCGAAGAACCCCGGGCTGACCGCCGGTTTGCCGCCCAGACCGCGCGCGCCGCCCTCTGGATAGGTCAGATGCGTATGGCCCGCGATCACCACGTCGATGCCGTCCAGCCCGGCCAGCGCCGAACTGGCATTTTCGGCCCCCGGCGGGCTGGACGGATCACCCAGACCGGAATGCGACAGCGCCACGATCAGATCGGCCCCCGCCCGGCGCAAGGCGGGGACCATATTCCGCGCCGAGGCCAGAATATCATCCACCGCAGCCCGTCCGCGCAGATAGCGGCGTTCCCAAACCATGGTCTGCGGCGGCAGAAAGCCGATCACACCGATGTTGATGTCATGCAACCGCCCGCGCCTGTCCCGCAAGCTGCGCGGCAGGATCTGCGATGTCACCGCCAACGGTTGGCCCCGGCTGGGTTTAAAATACAGGTTGGAACAGATCACCGGAAAATCCGCCGCCGCCAGACTGCGGCGCAAAAAGCCGATGCCATAGCTGAATTCATGGTTGCCCAACGTGACCGCATCATAGCGCAACAGGTTCATCGCCGCGATCATCGGATGCACAAAGCGGCTGCGTCCGCCGCGATCTTCGGGCCGGGTTTCGGCGATATGGTCGCCCAAGGCGGTGCCGTGCAGGAAATCACCATTGTCAAACAGCAGCGCCTGCGGCCGCTCGGCCCGTGCGGCCGCGATCAGGCTGGCCACCCGCGCCAGCCCCCGGTTATGCGCAACCCGGTTGGTGTGATAGTCCCAGGCCAACAGATTGGCGTGCAGATCGGTGGTTGCCAAAATCCGCAAAGGCACCACCGCGTCATCGCCAGCTTGCGCCCCTGCCACCAATCTTTCCCCCACCAAATCCAGTGCGTCTTGCTGTGCCCGGTCTTTTCGCCTTGGGCTTGGGGGCAAACTGCCACCGGGCGGTGGATTTGAAAAGTTTCCGGGTGAACAGATGTACAAATTTCTCCTTTAAGTTGCAAATATAACATCGACTTAGAGCTTGTCTGGTTTTGATGGAAGCATCCTGATCGAAATTCGCCTTCGGGCGCATGCCAGAGTCAGTGATTTTCGATTCAATGTAGACCAGACAGGCATTAGAGCGGCTTTCCCTTTATCTGACTCAGATTGCGGGAAAGCCAAGACATGCCGGCGCTGGTCATTCTGTATTTTGCATCTGATCCCATGCGCCGGATAAAACGCATGCGCGCCGGGCGCTATCGCGCGGCATTTGGCGGGGGGGCGCCCCAAAGCAAAACGTCGGGCCACGCCGATTGGATTCGCGCGGCGGGGCCTTTCAGGCCCGTTATCCATCTGATCTGGTGAAGAAATCAGCAGAAAATCAATACCGCCCTTCGGTGTATTTCGGTCCGTTCCGCAGACGTGCCGTTGCGCAGGTCAATCGTCAGCCGCTGCAGCGCCTGCACCACAAAGACCATCCTTTCACAGCCTTCTGCGCAACTCGTCCAGTTCGGCGGTCAGGCGGGCAATCTCGCGGTCGCGGGCGTCCAGCGCCTCGGCCACATCCTGCGCCGGGAACATCTGCGGGATATGCTGCGGGCAGTTGGCGTCCCAGGCGGCGACGGTGAACAGGATCACCTGTTCGGGCCGGGCCTTGTAGCCTGCGGGCATCAGCCGTTCGGTCAGCGCGGCGTCGCCTTCGATAACGCGCGCCGTGCCCCAGATCTTAATGCGGCGGCGATAGGCATAGTCGATCAGGAACATATAGGCCTTTGGATTATCCGCCAGATTTCCGCTGGTGATGAACTGGCGGTTTCCGGCGTAATCGACAAAGCCGATGGTCTGACTGTCGATCACCCGCAAGAAACCGGGCGGCCCGCCGCGATGCTGGATATAGGGCTGACCCTCGGCATTGGCGCTGGCCAGAAAGAAGCTGGTCTGCGCCTGAATGAAGGCTTTCAGATCACCGTCGATCTCGGTCGCCCAAGCCGCGCCCGCCTCTTGCGCGGCATGGGCGCGGCGCGATCCTTTGCGGGTCTGGATCGCCTTGACGGTCGGGGTAAAGCCGATGTCGCTGGAATATTCCATGCCGCCCCCCTTATAGCCCAAGCGCAGTCAGCCCGGGGTGGTCGCCGGGTCTTGCGCCCTGCGGCCAAAGGAATTTGCGATCCGCCTCGGCAATCGCCAGATCGTTGATGCTGGCATGGCGCTGCGCCATCAGACCCTCGGCATCAAACTGCCAGTTTTCGTTGCCATAGCTGCGGAACCATTGGCCCTGCGCGTCGTGCCATTCATAGGCAAAGCGCACCGCGATACGGGCCCCCTGAAAGGCCCAGACCTCTTTGATCAGGCGGTAGTCCTGCTCGCGCGCCCATTTCTCGGTCAGAAACGCCTCGATCGCGGCGCGTCCGGTCAGAAAGGTCGATCGGTTGCGCCACTGGCTATCGGGCGTATAGGCCAGCGCCACGCGGGCGGGGTCGCGTGAATTCCACGCATCTTCGGCCATCCGGGCCTTTTGCGCGGCGGTTTCGGCAGAGAAGGGCGGCAAGGGGGGGCGGGGCATGATGCAAACCTTTGCTGCGGTGCCGCCCGGCATGGGCGGCACCATGGGGGGAAGGATCAGGCGGCGAGTTCGGCGGCCCCGGGGAAATCTAACACGGTCCGGGCCACCACGGTGAGGTAAATAGTCCAGGTGTTCAGCGCGACATGCAGAACGATTTCAACGATTTGCGCATCGTCATACCCGGCCAGTTTCACCGCAGCCAGATCGGCGTCGCCAACATGGCCGCGGGCCTTGGTTACTTGCGCGGCAAACTGCACGGCGGCATCGGCCTTGGCATCGTTCGAATGGCCGTGGCGGTTGGCCAGAATTTCGGCGTCATCCAGTTTGGCCAAGGTCTTGCCCAGATAGCTGTGCGCCGAAAGGCAATAGGTACAGCCGTTGATTTCGGCCACGGCCAGCGCAATGCGTTCGCGGGTGGCGGCAGGCAGCTTGCCTTTGCCCAACGCGCCCGAAAGGCCCAGATAGCCCTCCAATGCGGCAGGGCTGTTTGCGACGACGCGGAACAGGTTGGGCACCGTGCCAAGTTGTTTCTTGACCGCCTCCAGCAGCGGCTGTGCGGCAAGCGGGGCGTCGGCGATGGTGGCGGGGGTGGCGATGCGGGTCATGGTTTTCTCCATTTCAGGGGCAGGACAAAAGCTGTCAGGTGCGGCAGAGATAGAGAGTTTCAATTTTCGGGTGTATCCGTTAAGAATGGTTAGTAAGTTTCCGAAATATGGAAGGATGGGCGATGGATCGGCTGGAGGCGATGGCCGTGCTGTTGCAGGTGGTGGAACAGGGCAACCTTTCGGCGGCGGGGCGCAAACTGGGCGTGCCGCTGACCACGATCAGCCGCAAACTGGCCGAGTTGGAGCGTCACCTTGGCGCGCGGCTGGTGCTGCGGTCAAACCGCCACGTCACGCTGACAGAGGCGGGTCATGCCTATGTTGCCGCCAGCAAACGCATTCTTGCCGCCGTGGCCGAGGCGGAAGAGGCCGCCTCGGGGGCGTTTACGGCGGCGCGGGGTGATCTGAACATAACCGCGCCCTTGGTCTTTGGCCGCCTGCATGTGGTGCCGGTGGTGACAGAGTTTTTGCAGATTTATCCCGATATCGACATCCGCCTGACGCTTGCCGACCGGATGCTGCACCTGCAGGATGATCATGTCGATCTGGCGCTGCGTATCGGCACCTTGCCCGACAGCAGCCTGAAGGCCGTCCGCGTGGGTGCGGTGCGCCGGGTGGTCTGCGCCAGCCCCGGCTATCTGGCCCGCCACGGCACGCCCGTGCAGCCCGCCGATCTGGGCCAGCACCAATGCGTCACCTTCACCGGCCTGATTACGGCAGAGCGATGGACCTTTCAGGCCGACGTGGGCGAGAAATCGGTGCAGGTCCGCTCTCGCCTGGCCGTCAACACCGCCGAGGCCGCGATTGACGCGGCCATCGCCGGGTTGGGGCTGACGCGGGTGCTGTCCTATCAGATCGCCGCCGCCCAAAGCAGCGGCCAGTTGCAGACGGTGTTGCAGCCCTTTGAGCCCGCCGCAGTTCCGGTCAGTCTGCTGTTTGATGGCCAAAGCGCCTTGCCGTTGAAACTGCGCGCCTTTCTGGATTTCGCCGCCGACCGCCTGCGCCAGCGGCTTTCACCGTGATGCCCCAAATCCGCAGGGCAGGAACACGAAAATCCGGCTCAGGCGATATTGATCTTCGTCTGCCACTCCAGACAGCGCTGCATCAGGGCGTCGGGCAGGGGTTTGTCGGTGAAAACCTCGTCGATGTCGCGCAGCGAGGCCAGACGCACCGGCGCGGACCGGCTGAGTTTGGAATGGTCGCAAACCAGAAAACTGCGGCGGGCCTGCCGGATGATGGTTTTGGCCACCCTCACCTCGGCAAGGTCATAATCCAGCAGATCGCCGTCCGCATCCAGCGCCGAGGCACCGATGATGGCAACATCCACCTTGAACTGCTCAAAGAAATGCGTGGTCAATTCGCCCACCAGCCCGCCATCCGCCCGGCGCAGCGCGCCGCCCGCCACCATCACCTCGCAGCTTGGATTGGCGACCAGAATATTGGCGACGTTCATGTTGTTGGTGATCACGGTGATGTTGCGATGGTGCAGCAATTCGCGCGCCACCGCCTCGGTCGAGGTGCCAAGGTTGATGATGATCGAGCAGTTTTCAGGAATCGCCGCCGCGCAGGCGCGCGCCATCGCAGTTTTTGCCGCCGCGTTCAGCTTGCGCCGCTCTTCATAGCCGATGTTGGTGACGCCGGTGCGCGGCACCGCCCCGCCATGCACCCGGTCCAGATAGCCCTCATCCGCAAGCTCTGTCAGATCGCGGCGGATGGTTTGCAGGGTAACGTCAAAGCGCTGCGCCAGGTCTTCCACCACGACACGGCCTTCGCCCTTCGCGATATCCAGAATTTCGCTTTGCCTGAAACTGAGCGCCATAGGTCGTTCCTTTGGTTTCGCAAGATCAAGCTTTGTTTTCGGAAAGCTTTTGTTTTTGATCAACTGTGGATTCACGGGGCAATAACATAAGCTCATGTTGCACCTGCATCGCCGCCGCGCAACGTGTTTTTGCGCGAAATGTAGGATATGGCTGGTTTATGGGAAGCGCTCCCAAAAATATACGGCAAAAAGCGCGATGAAATCTTCGCTTCTGTCATTTAAGAAAAAAAACGAAAGAAATAGTTGACGAATGGGGCGCGTGCGTTCACCTTCCCCCTGTTCGAAAAGGGGATCACCATGGACGAAAAGGCCCGGCCAGCGGCGGCAGATCTTTTCATCATCGGCGGCGGCATCAACGGCTGTGCGATTGCGCGCGATGCCGTGGGCCGTGGGCTGTCGGTGGTGCTGGCCGAACAGGGCGATCTGGCGCAGGCCACGTCTTCGGCCTCGACCAAGCTGTTCCACGGCGGGTTGCGCTATCTGGAGTATTTCGAATTCCGTCTGGTGCGTGAGGCGCTGGAAGAACGCGAAACCCTGCTGGTCGCCATGCCGCACATCTCTTGGCCGATGCGTTTTGTGCTGCCCTATCACCGCGACATGCGCTTTGAAGGCGACACGCCGACCAGTCGGCTGATGTCGGTGTTCATGCCCTGGATGAAGGGGCGGCGCCCGGCCTGGCTGATCCGTCTGGGCCTGTTCCTGTATGACACCCTGGGCGGCCGCAAGATCCTGCCCGCCACCCGCACGCTGGACCTGCACGCCGATCCGGCGGGCAAGCCGCTGCAACCGCGCTTTGAACATGCCTATGAATATTCCGACGCTTGGATCGAGGATGCCAAGCTCGTCGCGCTGAACGCCCGCGACGCGGCGGAAAAAGGCGCCACCATCCTGACCCGCACCCGCGTGACCAGCGCCCAGCGTCAGGGCGATCTGTGGCAGATCGAAACCGAAAGCGCCGGGCAACGGCAGACCCACGCGGCGCGGGCCTTGGTCAACGTGGCGGGGCCCTGGGTCGAGGATGTGATCCGCAACGTCGCGCGGATCAATTCAACCGAAGGCGTGCGGCTTGTGCGCGGCTCTCACATCGTGACGAAAAAGCTGTTCGATCACGACCGCTGCTATTTCTTTCAGGGCACCGATGGCCGCATCATCTTTGCCATTCCGTATGAGCAGGACTTCACCCTGATCGGCACCACCGACAAGGATCATCAGGGTCCGCCCGGTAGTCCTGTCTGCACCGACGAAGAGCGCGACTATCTCTGCGCCTTTGCCAGCCAGTATTTCGCCCGGCCGGTGACGCCCGCCGATGTGGTCTGGACCTATTCCGGCGTGCGCCCGCTGTACAACGATCACGCCAAATCTGCCACCGCCGCCACCCGCGACTATGTCATCAGTCTGGACGACAACGGCGCGCCGCTGTTGAACGTGTTTGGCGGCAAGATCACCACCCACCGCCGTCTGGCCGAAGGGGCGCTGGCGAAACTCACCCCGTTCTTTCCCGGCATCAAGGGCGCATGGACGGCGCGGGTGCCTTTGCCCGGCGGTGATTTCCCCGTCGCGGGCGTGGCCGATCTGATTGCCGATCTGAAACGCAAACACGGCTTTCTGACCGATTACTGGGCCGCCCGTCTGGTGCGCGCCTATGGCACCGAGGCGGCGGAACTTCTGCGCGGCGCCCGCTCTGCCGCCGATCTGGGCCGTGATTTCGGCGCCACCCTGACCGAGGCAGAGGTGCGCTGGCTGATCACCCACGAATTCGCCCGCGCCGCCGAAGATGTGGTCTGGCGGCGCACCAAACTGGGCTTGCGGCTAACCGCCGAACAGATCGCGGCGCTAGCGGCGTGGATGCGCGACAACGCCGTGGCGATGGCAGGGCCAAAGGCGACGCAATAGCACGCATCACCCGGGGTCTGGTCAGCTTGACCCATCCCCCGAAAGCCCTAACAATGGGTTAACGTCGAAACATCAACATATTGATGTTTCATAACAAAAAAATGTCCCGGCCCGGGACACCCCCGCCAGAGGCCCCAGATGACCCAAATCCTCGCCATTGATCAGGGCACCACCTCAACCCGGTCGATCCTGTTTTCCGCCGATCTGAAGCCGCTGACCCAGGTGCAGGAAGAATACCCGCAGCATTTTCCGGCCTCAGGCTGGGTGGAACATGACGCCGCCGACCTGTGGCGCACCACCCTGTCCACCGCCCGCGCCGTGCTGTCGCGCACCGATCCGGTACAGGTGGCCGCCATCGGTATAACCAACCAGCGCGAAACCACGATCATCTGGAACCGCAAGACCGGCCAGCCCATCGCCCGCGCCATCGTCTGGCAAGACCGCCGCACCGCCGATCTGTGCGCCGCCCTGCGCGACGCGGGCCACGGCCCGATGATCACCGCCCGCACCGGTCTTTTGTGCGACCCCTATTTCAGCGGCACCAAGATCAAATGGCTGCTCGACAACACCCCCGGCGCGCGCGAGGCCGCCGAGGCGGGCCTGCTCGCCTTTGGAACCGTGGACAGCTACCTGATCTGGAACCTCACCGGTGGCCGCGTTCACGCCACCGACGCCACCAACGCCGCCCGGACGCTGATCTACAACATCAAGACCGGCCAGTGGGACGCCGATATCTGCGCGCTTTTGAACATCCCTATGTCGCTGCTGCCAGAGGTAAAGGACTCTGCCGCCGATTTCGGCATGACCGACCCGACGCTGTTTGGCCACGCCATCCCGATCCGTGGCGTGGCGGGCGATCAGCAGGCGGCCACGGTGGGGCAGGCCTGCTTTCAACCCGGCATGATGAAATCCACCTACGGCACCGGCTGTTTCGCCCTGCTGAACACCGGCACCGATCTGGTGCCATCGAAGAACCGCCTGCTGACCACCATCGCCTATCAGTTGAACGGCCAGCCCACCTATGCGCTGGAAGGGTCGATCTTTATCGCGGGCGCGGTGGTGCAGTGGCTGCGCGACGGCATCAAGATCATCCGGTCCGCATCTGAAACCCAAGGTCTGGCCGACGCTGCCGATCCCGGCCAGGACGTGATCCTTGTGCCCGCCTTCACCGGGCTTGGCGCGCCCTATTGGCGGCCCGATTGCCGGGGGGCGATTTATGGCCTGACCCGCAACTCTGGCCCGGCAGAACTGGCCCGCGCCGCGCTGGAAAGCGTGGGCTACCAGACCCGCGATCTGTTAGAGGCGATGCGCGCCGACTGGGGGGCCGCCGCAGAGGGCGTGCTGCGGGTGGATGGCGGCATGGTGGCCAGCGATTGGACGATGCAGTTTCTGGCCGATATTCTGGGCGCGCCGGTGGATCGCCCGCAGGTGACGGAAACCACGGCGCTGGGCGCGGCTTATCTGGCGGGGTTGCAGGCGGGCATCTGCCCTGAACCCGCGCGCTTTGCCGAAAGCTGGGCCTTGCAGCGCCGGTTCCTGCCCAACATGGCCGCCGATCTGCGCGCGGCGAAATATGGCCGCTGGGGCAGGGCGGTTGCCGCGACCATGACAATCTGACCCCGTGTTTTCCGCGCGGTCATCGCGCCGCATTGGGTTTTCGCGGTTTGGATGCGCAATTCCTGCCCCGCGCCTGGCTTTCGGTGGGGCGGCATAACGTCGCGAGATCCCGGCGGATTTCTGCCGGTGGACGCGCACGCAACCTCTCCAAGGTAGGCAAGCGGCCCCCAATGTTTGCCCGGCCTTGGCGGTTTTTTCCTGACCGGCCTTGCAGTTCCTGCGCGATCAGCACCGAAATTCCGCACCGCAGCATTTCCAAAGCCCTACGGTTTCTGCATAGCAGCATTGCATCCGGCGCAATACTGCTGATCTGGCGTCGCATGCTATAACCTGCGACTTCTGCAGCGTTTTCAGCGAATCAATGTTGGGAGTCACCATGCCGGTCCTACCGGGCTTACACGCCAATCTTCCGCGCCGCGCATTTCTCGCGGGGCTCGGTGCAGTTGCGGTTCTGCAGTGCAGCACAAGCCTGACCTCCGTGGCCCGGGCCGATACGGCGCCCGCCGTCGCACCGGCCGCGCCTGTGGCAACGGCGTTCGATTTTGATTGGCTGACCGAAGACATGCGCGCACGCTCGCAAACGGCGGCGGTGCCTGCGGCAAAAGTTGAGGGCTTTTTCACCGACTTTACCTATGACGATTATCAGGCGATCCAGTTCAACCCGGAACGGGCGCGCTGGTCTGGCACCGATGCCACCTTCCGCCTGCACGCCTTCCATCTGGGTTGGCTGTTCGCCGAACCGGTGACGATGTTCGAGGTCGAGAATGGCGCGGCGCAGCCGATTGTCTTTACGACCGATGATTTCCTGTACTACGACCGCATCAAGGACCGGGTTCCGCTGCACGAACCGCTTCCTGGTGTGGCCGGGTTCCGCCTGAACGCGCCGCTGAACCGCGCCGACCTTTATGACGAGGTGGTGGCCTTTCTGGGTGCAAGCTATTTCCGCGCTTTGGGGCGTGGCAACGTTTATGGCCTGTCCACGCGCGGTCTGGCCATCAACACCGGCCTGGGCCAGCCCGAGGAATTCCCGCGCTTTTCGCAATTCTGGATTGAAAAGCCGGTGCCTTTCGCCCGTGAAGTGACGGTTTACGCCGCCTTGGAAAGCGCAAGCTGCACCGGGGCCTACCGCTTTGTCATCCGCCCCGGCACCAACACGGAGATCGACGTGACCGCACGTCTGTTCTTCCGCAACGAGGTCGAACAGATCGGCATTGCGCCGCTGACCTCGATGTTCCTGTTCTCGGAAAAGAACCGTGCGGCGTTTGACGATTACCGCCCGAATGTGCATGACAGCGATGGTCTGGGCATCCGCCGCCATGACGGTGACGAGATCTGGCGTCCGCTGAACAACCCGGTGCGCCTGACAGAGTCATGGTTCACCGAAGAAAGCCCGCAGTCCTTTGGCCTGTTCCAGCGCGACCGCGATTTTGACAGCTTCCAGGATCCTGCCGCGCATTACGAACTGCGCCCGTCGCTGGTGGTGGAACCTTTGGGCGACTGGGGCCGCGGCGCCGTGCGGCTGGTTGAAATTCCGACCCAGCTTGAGGTGAACGACAACATCGTCGCCTTCTGGGTGCCCGAGGCCAAGCCGGTTCCGGGCCAGATGCTGGAATACGTCTACCGCCTGCATTGGGGCATGCTGCCGGTTGATCCGATGGCCGATATCGCCTTTGTGCAGGAAACCCGCGCCGGGATCGGTGGCGTGTCCGGGGTGGAAAACACCGCTGGCGACCGCAAATTCGTGGTGGATTTCGCGGGTGGCCTGCTGGCCTCGCTGCCCGGTGATGCCAAGGTGGACGCGGTGGTCGAGATTTCGGGCGGCAAGATCCTGGTGCAGACCCTGTCCAAGATTGATGACGTGAATGTGTGGCGTCTTGTGCTGGATGTGATGCCCGATGAGGGTGCGGTCGTCGAGATGGGCGCCCATATTGCAGGCTTCGGACGCAAGCTGTCCGAGAATTGGCTGTATCAATGGGTGACAGCATGATCGAGATGATGCCCGACGCATCTGCCCGCGCAAGGCTGACAGGCGATAGCGCCAATCCCTTTGCCCCGCCCTTCGCACCGCTGGCGATGCCGCGGCAGGTGCTGGCGCCAGAGTTTGGCGGCATCCGCCGGGCGTTTGGCCCGCTGTTGGCGCGTCTGGCGCAGATCAAGTTCAGCTTTCGGCGCATCGGGTAAACCATGAACCGGGTGGCAGGCCCGCGCATCGCCGCCGTCGGGCCCCGCTCTGCCGGGGCACGGGCGTTGGCGCTGTGCTCCAGCATTTTGGCTGCAACGGCGGCGGGGATGGTGTTCATCATCTACGGCGCGGCTGATGGCCTGTCGCTGATTGATCTGCTGCGTGCGATTCTGATCCTGCTGTCAACCTGGTGGCTGGCCTGGGGGGCGGCGACGGCGCTGTTGGGCCTGACCTCCAGACAGCGCGCGGCGCCCATGCGCGTGACGGGCGCGATCCGGGGCAAAACCGTGATCATCGTGCCGGTTTACAACGAAGATCCGGTCAACACCTTTGCCCGCATCGCCGCGATGGACGATTCCCTGCGCGCCACCGGCACGGCGGCGCAGATCGACTTTGCCGTGCTGTCCGACACCCGCGACGCCGCGATTGCGGCGGCAGAACAGGTGTCGTTCGGCCAACTGGTCGCGCGGCAGAACGGCGCCGGGCGGATGTTCTACCGCCGCCGCGCGCTGAACACCGGGCGCAAGGCGGGCAATATCGAAGAGTTCATGGCCACCTCGGGGGCCGCCTGGGACTATGCCGTCATTCTGGACGCCGACAGCCTGATGGAAGGCGCCACCATCATCGAAATGATCCGCCGGATCGAGGCGGACGCCAGCCTTGGCCTGCTGCAAACCCTGCCAAAGGTGATCCGCGCCCGCTCTGTCTTTGGCCGGGCGATGCAGTTTGCGGCGGCCTTCCATTCGCCCGCCTTCGCGCGCGGTCTGGCGGCAATGCAGGGGCGCAGCGGGCCGTTCTGGGGGCACAACGCCATCGTGCGGGTGCAGGCCTGGGTGGAAAGCTGCGGTCTGCCGGAACTGACGGGCCGCCCGCCCTTTGGCGGCCATATCCTGAGCCATGACTCGGTTGAGGCGGCCTTGCTGGCCCGTGCGGGCTGGGTGGTGCGGCTGGACGATGATCTGGAAGGCTCGTTCGAGGAAGGCCCGGAAAACATCATCGACCATGCCAAGCGCGACCGCCGCTGGTGTCAGGGCAATCTACAACACAGCAAGGTCATCACCGCCCCAAGGT
>CAMFLG010000008.1 GCA_945957495.1 uncultured Pseudorhodobacter sp.
GGATATGGCCAAGGTCTGCGGCCCGCATCCGCTGCAGCGTTTCGGTGATCAGCGGGATATGCGAGCCCGACAGGATCGACAGGCCGACAACATGCGCCTCTTGATCGGCGGCGGCAGAGACAATCTCTGCCGGGGTCAGGCGGATGCCTTCATAGGCGATGTCCATGCCGCAATCGCGGGCGCGGGAGGCGATCTGTTCAGCGCCGTTGGAGTGGCCGTCAAGGCCGGGCTTGCCGACGAGGAATTTGAGCTGGCGGCCAAGTTTGGTGGAAACGGCGGCGACGGCGGCGCGGATTTCCTCCAGCCCCTCGGTGCGGTTCGAGGGGTTGCGGGAAACGCCGGTGGGCGCGCGGTATTCGCCGAAGGCGGCGCGCACCATGGCACCCCATTCGCCGGTGGTGGCACCTGCCTTGGCGGCGGCGATCGAGGCGGGCATGATGTTGCTGCCATTGGCGGCGGCGCTGCGCAGGGCGGCCAAGGCGGCCTGCACCTTTGCCTCATCCCGGGTGGCGCGCCATTCGGCGAGGCGGGCCAACTGATCGGCCTCTGCCTGCGGGTCAGACACCATGATCGCGCCGTCGCCAGCGGTCAGCGGGCTGGGGGTGGTTTCGATCCAGCGGTTGACGCCGACGACGGTGGTGTCCTTGGTTTCGATCTTGTTGATGCGGGTGGCGTTTGATTCGACCAGACGGCCCTTCATGTAGTCGATGGCGGCAACCGCGCCGCCCATGGCGTCGATGGTGGCCAGTTCGGCGCGCGCCCCGTCTTTCAGCGCCGCAACCTTGCGGTCAATCGCGGGGTTGCCGTCGAAGAGGTCGTCATATTCCAGCAGGTCGGTTTCATAGGCGAGAATCTGCTGCATGCGCAGTGACCATTGCTGATCCCAGGGGCGGGGCAGGCCCAAAGCCTCGTTCCAGGCGGGAAGTTGCACGGCCCGGGCGCGGGCCTTTTTGGAAAGGGTGACGGCCAGCATTTCGATCAGGATGCGGTAGACGTTGTTTTCGGGCTGCTGTTCGGTCAGGCCCAGCGAGTTCACCTGCACGCCGTAGCGGAAGCGGCGGTATTTCGCCTCGGTGATGCCGTAGCGGGTTTCACAAAGTTCGTCCCACAGATCGACGAAGGCGCGCATCTTGCACAGTTCGGTGACAAAGCGGATGCCTGCGTTGACGAAGAAGGAAATGCGGCCAACCATGTTGGGGAAATCGGCGGCGGGCACCTTGGCCTTGAGGTCATCCAGCACGGCGCAGGCGGTGGCAAGGGCGAAGGCCAGTTCCTGTTCCGGCGTGGCCCCGGCCTCTTGCAGGTGGTAGGAACAGATGTTCATCGGGTTCCATTTGGGCAGATGTTTCTGCGTGTAGGCGGCCACGTCGGTGATCATGCGCAAGGACGGTTTCGGCGGGGCGATATAGGTGCCGCGCGACAGGTATTCCTTGATGATGTCATTCTGCACCGTGCCTTGCAGGGCGGACACATCGGCGCCCTGTTCTTCGGCGACGGCGATATAAAGCGCCAAGAGCCAGGGGGCGGTGGCGTTGATCGTCATCGAGGTGTTCATCTGTTCCAGCGGGATATCCTTGAACAGCGCCCGCATGTCGCCCAGATGGTTCACCGGCACGCCGACCTTGCCGACCTCGCCCTTGGCCAGTTCGTGATCCGAATCATAGCCGGTCTGGGTGGGCAGATCGAAGGCCACCGACAGGCCGGTTTGCCCCTTGGCAAGGTTGGCGCGGTAAAGCGCGTTCGAGGCGGCGGCAGTGGAATGGCCTGCGTAGGTGCGAAACAGCCACGGGGTTTCTTTAGCAGCACTCATCGCGGGCTCCTGACAAGGGGGTAACAATCTTTCGCATATGCAGCACAAAGCGCAACTATCGGCAAGGGGGAATTTGCTGCGATGCGGCAACGGTTTTTGACCGGATGGATATATTTTTCTTGCGTGAAGCTGGGTGGATGGCTTTGATGACAGTGCTTGTCATTTGAAAAGGGCCGTGGATTTCAGGCAAGATGTGGGCATGCCAGCAAATCTGCTGCCACCGAAACACAAGAAAATACGAGGAAAAAATGCATATTTCTGCTTTGCGCCTGACCCTTGCCGCCGCTGTTCTTGCGGGCTCTGCCGTGACGGCTGCAGCCTATGACCGGCATGTCACCATCCACAACAACACGGGCATGACGCTGTACCGGTTCTATTCGACCAATTCGGGCGCCTCGCGCTGGGGCAATGACGTGATGGGAACGTCCACGCTGCCGAACGGGTCGTCGATGCGGCTGAATTTCGACAATGCCAAGGGCTACTGCAACTTTGACTTCCGCGCTGTGTTCGAGGATGGCACGGTGCTGCAACGCGCCAATGTCGATGTCTGTGACATCGGCGATTATTACTACACCGACTGAGTCCTTCTGCGGGCGCGCGCGCCGGATTGGCCCTTTGCGAAAGGGTTAAACCGTGGCAGCCTGCGGGGCAGGCCGAATGATCGGGGGAGGGGGCCGCGATTTTCCGAACCGTCACCCTGCCGCTATGGGTGCTGCTGCTGATCCTGGGCTTTGCCCTGGTGACGTTTGCGTCGCATTTCCTGTTCCCCTCGGTCCGCTGGTTCTTTCGCAAGCGGATGGAAAAGGCGGTCGGGCGGATCAACGCCCGGCTGGACCGGCCGATTGAATGGTTCAAACTGGCGCGGCGGCAGGACATGATCGTGCGGCTGGCCTATGATCCGCAGGTTCTGGCGGCGGTGACGGAACATGCCGCCGAACAGGGCATACCCGGGTCAGTGGCCTTTGAAGAGGCGCGGCGCTATGCGCGCGAGATCGTGCCGGGGTTTTCCGCAACGCTGTATTTCGGCATTGCGATCCGGCTGGCGCGGGGGCTGAGCCGGGCGCTGTACCGGGTGCGGATCGGCAAGGTGGATGCGGCGCTTCGGCATATCGACCGCGAGGCGACGGTGATCTTTGTGATCAACCACCGATCGAACATGGATTATGTGCTGATCACCTGGCTGGTGGCGAACCGGTCGGCGATTTCCTATGCGGTGGGGGAATGGGCGCGGATCTGGCCGCTGTCGGGGCTGATCCGGTCGATGGGGGCCTATTTCATCCGGCGCAATTCGCGCAATGCTTTGTATCGCCGGGTGCTGGCGCGCTATGTGCAGATGGCGACGGCGGATGGCATGACGCAGGCGATTTTCCCCGAAGGGGGGCTGTCGCTGAACGGGCGGGTCGGCGCGGCGCGGATGGGGTTGCTGAGCTATATGGCCTCTGCCTATCAGCCCGGCGGGCGTGACGTGGTGTTTGTGCCGGTGGGGTTGGCCTATGACCGGGTGCTGGAGGACCGTATCCTGACGAATGCGGCGGCGGCGGGCAACCGGCGGTTTCGCGGCAAGCCGCTGGCGATTGCGGGGTTTGTTGGCCGGGTGGTCTGGCGCAAGCTGCGCGGCACGTTCAAGGGCTTTGGCACAGCGGCTGCGGGCTTTGGCCCGCCGGTTTCATTGACCGGATTCATGGCAGAGCGTCCGGGTCGCCCGGTGGAAGAGTTGGGCGCGCATCTGATGGCCGAGATCGAGCGGGTGGTGCCGGTGCTGCCGGTGCCGCTGATCGCGGCGGCGCTGGCGGAGGCGCCTGCGGATCGCGCGGCGCTGGCCGCGGCGGTGGCGGGGTTGATCGCGCGGCTGGAGGCCGTGGGTGCGGTGATGAAACTGCCGCCGCAGGGGCTGGAGGTGACGCTGGACGAGGGGCTGGGCCCGCTGATCGCGCGCGGCGCGGTGGGGCCGGATGTGCAGGCGCTGCCGGGCGCTGCGGCGCTGTTGGACTTCTATGCGGCGCCGGTGCGGCAGAGACTTGGGGCCTGAGGCTTCGC
Source organism: uncultured Pseudorhodobacter sp. (assembly GCA_945957495.1). GTDB lineage: Bacteria > Pseudomonadota > Alphaproteobacteria > Rhodobacterales > Rhodobacteraceae > Cypionkella. The sequence goes on from CAMFLG010000008.1 coordinate 3,848, forward strand.
TGCGACGCGGCGGACATAAAATTACAAAATCAATTCATTTCCTATTGCAATGTTGCGCAAATGGCCGGTATCAATCGCTCAACCCGTCCCGATTCTGCGGCGCGGCATGGTTTTGCGATGGAGGCAGCGATGGCTTTGGATACAAGTTCGGGGATCACCCCCTATGACGCCCCGGTGAAAGATCTTTATGAGATCGGTGAAATGCCGCCGCTGGGTCATGTTCCGGCGCAGATGTATGCCTGGGCGATCCGCAAGGAACGGCATGGCGCGCCGGACACCGCGATGCAGGTCGAGGTGGTGGATACCTGGAAGATCGACAGCCATGAAGTGCTGGTTTTGGTGATGGCGGCGGGGGTCAATTACAACGGCGTCTGGGCGGCGCTGGGCGTGCCGATTTCACCGTTTGATGGCCACAAGCAGCCGTTCCATGTGGCGGGTTCGGATGCGTCGGGCATCGTCTGGGCGGTGGGCGACAAGGTGAAACGCTGGAAGGTCGGTGATGAGGTGGTGATCCACTGCAATCAGGACGACGGCGATGATGAGGAATGCAACGGTGGCGATCCTATGTTTTCGCCCAGCCAGCGCATCTGGGGCTATGAGACGCCGGACGGGTCGTTTGCGCAGTTCACCCGGGTGCAGGCGCAGCAGCTTATGCCGCGGCCCAGGCATCTGACCTGGGAGGAATCTGCCTGCTATACGCTGACGCTGGCCACCGCCTACCGGATGCTCTTCGGCCACCCGCCGCATGATTTGCAGCCGGGGCAGAATGTGCTGGTCTGGGGCGCCTCGGGCGGGTTGGGATCGTTCGCCATTCAGTTGATCAACACCGCCGGGGCGAATGCGATTGGCGTGATTTCGGATGAATCCAAGCGGGATTTCGTGATGTCGCTGGGTGCGAAGGGCGTGATCAACCGCAATGATTTCAAATGCTGGGGGCAGTTGCCGACGGTGAACACGCCGGAATACAACGACTGGCTGAAAGAGGCGCGCAAGTTCGGCAAGGCGATCTGGGACATCACCGGCAAGGGCGTGAACGTGGATATGGTGTTCGAGCATCCGGGCGAGGCGACCTTTCCGGTGTCGAGCCTGGTGTGCAAGAAGGGCGGCATGGTGGTGATCTGTGCCGGGACCAGCGGCTTCAACTGCACCTTTGACGTGCGTTACATGTGGATGCACCAGAAGCGTTTGCAGGGCTCGCACTTTGCGCATCTGAAGCAGGCGGCGGCGGCGAACAAGCTGATGGTGGAGCGCCGGATTGATCCGTCGATGTCGGAGGTGTTCTCTTGGGCCGAGATTCCGGCCGCGCATATGCTGATGCGGTCGAACAAGCACAAGCCGGGCAATATGGCGGTGCTGGTGCAGGCGCCGCGCACCGGGTTGCGGACGTTCGAGGACACGCTGGATGCGAGTGTGAACCGGTGATCTTGCGGAGCGGCTGCGCCGCATTGTTTTAACCTCGCCCGCCGCGCTAACGCGCTTTGGGCTCAGGGTGAGGGGGCTTTCCGCCCCCTCGCGCGTGCCGCGCTCACCCCCGAGAGTATTTTGGCCAATGTGAAGGGATTAAGGGCTTTCATCTTGGCGGAAATACTCCGGGGGAGCCCCGCAGGGGCGGGGGCGGAGCCCCTCTGGTTCTTTTCAGACCGGCCCGGTATGGTCGCGGCATGAGCGAACTTGCCCCCCTTGCGTTGACATTTTCCGATGATCAGGCCGAGGCCTATGACCGCGTGGCTGCGGAATTGCTGGCCATGGGGGTTGATCTGGCGGAGGGGACGACAGAGCCGCGGGGGGAGGGGAAATCCTCGGTTCTGGCGGTGGTGGGCAAGGCGGGGTCAGGCAAGACCATGCTGCTGGCCAGCCTTTACAAGGCATTGGCGGCGGCGGGGGTGGACCTGGTTTCAGGCGATTATGAGCCCAAGCGCCGCAAGGATCGGCGCACGCTGGCAATATTGGCGCCGACCAACAAGGCCGCGTCGGTGTTGCGGATGCGGGGGGTTCCGGCGACGACGATTCACCGCATTCTTTATACGCCGGTTTATGATCCGCAGTATGAGAAGATCGCCGAATGGCTGACGGGGCAGGGGCCGCGCCCGGTGGTGGAGGGGTTGACCGACCTTGCGCTGGACCGCGCGCATGCGTTCTATCAGACGGTCGCCTCGATCCCCGGTGCGCTGGCGGCTGCGGGGCTGCGGGGCAGCGATTTCATCAAGGGCTGGAAGCGGCGCGAGGAGCCGTTGGACGTAGGCTTTGTCGATGAATCCTCGATGCTGGATGAGCGGCAGCTGGACGATCTGCGTGAGATTTTCCCGACCTTGGTGTTGTTTGGCGACCCGGCGCAGTTGGCGCCGGTGGGGTTGTCGGGCGAGATGGTGTTCAACCGGCTGGGGGAAAGCAGAAAGTTAACCTTGTCGCGCATCCACCGGCAAACTCAGGACAATCCGATCTTGGACCTTGCGCATGCGCTGGGCGATCCGGGGCTGGGCTTTGACCAGTTCGAGCGGATGGTGGAAGAGGTGGCGCGGCGCGATGAGCGGGTTGTCTGGGCGGAGCGGGTGGATGCCGATCTGATGGCGCGCAGCCCGGTGCTGGTTTGGCGCAATGCCACGCGCATCCGGCTGATCACGGCGTTTCGGGCGGCGCAGGGTGCGCCAGAGGATGCGTTGCTGCCCGGAGAGCCATTGATTTGTGATGGGATCGAGTTGCCGCTGAAGCACCGCAAGAAGCGGATTGATCTGGAGGCGCGCGGGCTGATCAAGGGGGCGCAGGTGATTTACCTTGGCCCCGGCACCAAGCCCGGTTTTGCCAAGCTGCATGTGGTGGGGGCGGAGGATCCGCAAATCTCGGCCGCGTCGATCATCAAGATTGAGCGCCCGGATGAGGAAGAGCCGTTCATCGCCACGGCGGCGGTGATGGGGGCGGCGTTCCTGCACGGGGCGGCGGTGACGATTCACAAGGCGCAAGGCAGTCAGTGGGACACGGTTCAGGTGTTTGCACCCGACCTTTATGCGGCGGCGGCGGCGGGGCGCAGCGAATCCGGTGTGGCCCTGTGGAAGCGGCTGGCCTATGTGGCGATCACCCGGGCGGAAAACCGGCTGATGTGGGTGGTGCGCAATCGGCTGGCGCGACCTTTGCAGCCGCTGACGGTGGCGGACCTGAAGCCCTTGTCGGTGCCGTTGTCATTGTCGTTGCAAGAGAGCGGCGGCTGAGGCTTTCGCATCCGCCTGCGATTGGCTACGCTGCGGCAAAAGCGATCGAGAGGCCAAGATGATCTGTGTGTTCGTTCAGTTCCGTTGCACCCCGGGCAAGACCTATGAGGTCGCCACGGCGATCTATGACCGCGAGGTGGTGAGTGAGCTATACTCTACCAGCGGCGAATATGACCTGATTGCAAAGATTTACATCCCCGATGACGAGGATGTGGGGCATTACCTGTCGAACCGGTTGTTCGACATTCCGGGCATCGTGCGCACGCTGACGACGATGACGTTCCGGGCGTTTTAGGCCGGTTCAAGGTTTCCGCGCAACGAGGCTATCGGAAAACGCGGTCGAGCAAGGCGGGAGGCAGCGATTTCCGATTCCGTCGAAAGCTGAATCGATCTAGCCCTTTATCATGCGTTGCAGGGTTCCATCGCCTTTGAATGCGCGCAGGGCGGCACCGGCGATATGGGCAACAAGCAGCGCCATGAGCAGTTTGGTGGCGCTGTTGTGGATGAAAAATCCGGTATTCTCCCATGCCGCGGACACAGGCGCGATGGCGGGGAGTGTGATCTGGTTGAAGATCACCACGTCAAGGCCGGTGGCGGCGCTGGCGACCCAACCGGAAATCGGGATGATGACGAGGCAGGCATAGATCAGGGCATGCACCGCGCGGGCGGCGCGGTTGGGCAGGCTGTCTGCATCGCCCAAGGGCGGCGGCGGTGGGCTGATGCGATGCCAGACCAGCCGGGTCAGCACGAGGATCAGGGCGACAAAGCCGATGGTCTTGTGCAAGCCGAACAGCCACAGATTGGCAAGCCCCAGTTGCATCGTGGCGATTTTCAGACCCAAGGGGATTTGCGCCAGGATCAGCGCGGCCATCGTCCAGTGCAACAGGCGGGTGATCAGGCCAAAGCCGGTGGGAGTATTGCGCCAGAGCATCGGCTATTCCGTTCGTGAAATGCGGGCGAGGATGTCAAGCTTCACCTCATCCCCCACCATGTCGGACCAGCCGGTGGCGGCGTAGTCGCTGCGCCTGAGCGTGCCGGTCAGGCGGATGGTCAGTTTGCTGAGATCACCTTCGGCCTGGCCCTTTTGCCGCCAGATGACAGCCTGCATCGTCAGGGGGCGGGTGATGCCGCGCATGGTCAGATTGCCGGTGACTTCGGCGCCTTCGGCGGTTTTGCGGACGGCGGTGCTTTGAAAGGTGAGGCTGGGAAAGTCTGCGGTATCAAGGACTTTCGGCCCTTTCATCGCCTGAGCTGCGAAGGGGAAGCTGGCATCGGCGCCAGCGGCATTCAGCACGACATTGATCTTCGAGGCGGCGACATTGGCGAAATCCAGCGTCAGGTCGGCCGAGGTGATCGGCATCTGGCCGGTGATAGTATCGGTGCCGAAGGCGGTCTGAAAGCCGACGGTCGAGGCCTCGGGTTGCAGGGTGTAATGGGCGGGGGCGGCCATGGCCGGGCTGGTCAGCAGGGCAAGACAGAGGGCGAGGATGCGGCGCATGGCGGTTCCTTTTTCGCCAAGCTTAGCAGGGCTTTGCCCCGGTGGGGGACTATTTCTGTGGGATCACAGATTTGTGGGTAGCTGCTGCGCCGTGCAAAGCCGGGGCTTGGTGCCCAAGATCGGGTTTGGTGCCTAAGACGGGGGCTTCACGCCCCCGCGCTCGCTGATGCTCGCTGCCCCCGTGGGATATTTGCGCCAAGGTGAAGCGAAATTTTAATCAAATTGTTGGGATTTCTGCGGGGCGCCGGGCGAGAACGGCGGCGGGCGGTTTCCAAGCCCGGGGAACTTGCCTAGACTTTGGGAAATGACAGGAGGCGATGATGCGGCAGATCACTTTGGGCAGGACGGGGATTTCGGTATCGGCCCTATGTCTGGGCACGATGACCTGGGGGTCGCAAAACACGGAAGCCGAGGGCCATGCGCAGATGGATATGGCGCTGGAGCATGGGGTGAATTTCTGGGACACGGCAGAGATGTATCCGGTGAACCCGGTGCGGGCGGAAACCATCGGGCGCACGGAAGAGATCATCGGCAGTTGGATCGCCGCGCGCGGCGGGCGGGACAGGTTGGTTCTGGCCAGCAAGGTGGCGGGCGGCGGCCGGGCGATCATCCGGGGCGGCGGGCCTACGACGGGGGCAGTGCTGACGGCGGTGGTCGAGGACAGTCTGCGGCGGCTGCGCACCGATTACATCGACCTGTTCCAGTTGCATTGGCCGGATCGTGAAACCTACCATTTCCGCAGCATCTGGACCTTTGATCCGCGCGGCGGCGACAAGGCCGCGACCGAGGCGCAGATGCTGGAGGTTTTGCAGGCGGCGGATGCGCTGATCAAGGCGGGCAAGATCCGCCAGATCGGGCTATCCAATGAAAGCGTCTGGGGGGCGGCGCGCTGGCTGGCGCTGGCCGACCAGCATGGTTTGCCGCGTATGGCGACGGTGCAGAATGAATATTCGCTGCTGTGCCGGCAGTTTGACAGCGATTGGGCGGAGCTTTCGGTGATGGAGGACATGCCGCTTTTGGCGTTCTCGCCACTGGCAACGGGGCTTTTGACCGGGAAATATGCGGGGGATGTGACGCCCGAAGGCTCGCGCCGGTCGCTGAACCCGGATCTGAGCGGGCGCATCACGCGCGAGGTGTTTCCGGCGGTGGCGGCCTATCTGGGGGTGGCGGCGCGGCATGGGCTGAACCCTGCGCAGATGGCGATTGCGTTCTGCATGACGCGGCCTTTCCCTTGTGTGCCGATCATCGGAGCGACCGATCTGGTGCAGTTGAAGCTGGCGCTGGGGGCGGCGGATCTGACGCTGGACGACGAGGTGTTGCGCGAGATCGCGGTTGCGCATCGTGCTCATCCGCAGCCCTATTGAGGGCTTGCGCCGGGGCGGCGATTGGGGCCTTGTTGGCGCGGGCAGGAGGGGGGCGTGATGCGCATCTGGGCAGTGGTTGCGGTTTGCGCGCTGATGGCGGGCTGTACTTTGGCCGGGCCGAAGGGCGCGGATGCGCCTGTGGCAGAGGGCAATCCGGTGACAGGCGATGCGATTGCGGTGACATCGCTGGATGCGCCTGCGCCTGCTGCGGCGGAGGCGGCGAAACCGGCGGATGTTGTGAAACCGGCGGCTGCCGGGGCTGTGGCGGCGGTGCCTGCCGCTTCGGATGCGGCGGCGAAGCCGGCCGAGGTTGCAAAGCCTTCGGAGGGGGGCACCCCGGCAGAGGCGGTGGCTGCGCCAGAGGCCGCTGCCGAGGCGCCTGCGCCGGTGATGTCGCCGCAGGAGCAGGCCTGCGTCAAGAAAGGCGGCGCCTGGGCCACGACGGGCAAGTCGGGGGCGCGGGCCTGTGTGAAGACGACGCGCGACAGCGGCAAGCATTGCACCAAGGCCAGCCAGTGCGAGGGGGCCTGTCTGGCGCGGTCGAACACCTGTTCGCCGGTGACGCCGCTGTTTGGCTGCAATGACATTCTTCAGGACAACGGGGCGATGGTGACTTTGTGCATAGACTGATGATTTTCTTGCTGCTGTCGGCCTGTGCCACAGCACCCCTGGTGCCGCAGGGTGGGCCGTTTCGCCCGGCGGGGGCGCCGATTTATTCCAACGCGGTGCTGGATGTGCCGCGCCTGGCGGGGGAGTGGCAGCAGGTGGCGGGCTTTGGCCCGACCGGCGATTGTGGGCCGGGGCAGGCGACAATCTCGGGCGGGGCGTCGGGGCTGCGGGTGGCCTATCGGCTGTGTCAGGGCGGGGTGATGGTGGCGGATGCAGGGGCGATGGCCCCTGCCGGGCCGGGGCGGTTCGAGGTGCCGGGCCAGCCGGGGCCGTGGTGGGTGCTGTGGGCGGATGCGGATTACCGCACGCTGGTGATCGGTACGCCGAAGGGCGATTTCGGTTTCATCCTGAACCGGGGGGCGTTCCCGTCGGATCGGTTGGTGGCGGCGAAAGACATTCTGGACTGGAACGGCTATGATCTGGCCAAGCTGACGGTCTATTGATCCATCCCGGCGCGCAAGCTGCGCAGATGGTCGATGACCTCGCGCGCGCCAAACGGGGTGGCGCGCACCAGCCAGTCGAAATGCTGTGAAATCGCCTGCACGCGGGCGGGGTCGCGGAAGGCGATGTAATGGCGGCCCAGATAGACGGCGGCGATCAGCGGGCCAAAGATGGTGACGGGGCTGGAATAGACCTTGTGCGCGTCAAACAGGTAAAGCCGCAAAGACGGATAAAGTGTGTCGCAAAGGCTGATCAGGTGATCCATCTGGGCGCGGCGCAGGGGTAGGGGCAGGCCCTGCCAATAGCCGACGCCGGTGGCAAAGCTGGCGATCTCATGCAGCGGCAGGGCGATTTCGTAATCTGATCGCGCGGTTTTCATCCAGTCCAACTGTGCCTGAAACGCGGCGATGGCCTGATCGGGGGGCAAGGCCAGTTGATCGCGGTATTCCAATTCGACGACCTCTGGCAGCATCAGCATATCGGGCAGGGTGGCGGGGACGTGGCGGATTTTGTAGCCCGCCGCCTCTTGGTGCCAGCCGTTCATCTCATCATCAAAGAGGGCGCGCGGCGCCTCTGACAGGCGGACCGAGGCGGCCAGAAGATCGGCCACGGGTTCGGGGCGGCCGGCAAGGCCCAGAAGCCAGTCGCAGGACACGCCAAGCGCCGCCGCGCAATCGGCGGCCAGTTGCGCGCCGGGCAGGCGGGTGCCGGGGGCGAGCAGGGCGGAAATGGTGGACCGATCTGCCGCCACCGCGCGGGCAAGCCCGGATTGCGTGAGGCCGCGTTCCGCCATCGCCTGCGACAGGCGCAGTTTGAACAGGCTGGCGCGGTCGCGTTTGTCGATCATTTCCGGCATTTGGTGATAATCCGCACCATTGGGGATATTCTGCTGCGCATTCTCGGAATTCCGGCGCGGCAAAGCAAGTGTTATTGCCTTTCCGGTAAGGGATTGAAACGAGGGACAGAATGCCAAAGACCGCCCGGGCTGTGGAGTGGCCGACGCTGTTGATGCTGGCCTTGACCTATGCGGTCTGGGGGGCGGGCACGATGGTTTGGGATCATTCCGCGCTGCTGTCGATTGTGCTGACGGCGGTGGCGGTGGCGCAGTTTTCATCCTTGCAGCATGAGGTTCTGCACGGGCATCCGTTTGAAAACCAATGGGTCAATGAGGCGCTGGTGTTTCCGGCGCTGGCCCTGGTGGTGCCCTATGTCAGGTTCAAGGACACGCATTTGCAGCACCATTATGATCCGAACCTGACGGACCCCTATGACGACCCGGAATCGAACTATCTGGACCCGAAGGTGTGGGAGGCGCGGTCGCGGTTTGCGCGGAAAATCCTGCGGTTGAACAATACCTTGCTGGGGCGGATGGTTCTGGGGCCTGCGGTGGGGACGTGGTATTTCGTCAAGGGCGATATCGCGTTGATGAAGGCGGGTGATGCGCGGGTGCGGCTGGCTTGGGTGTTGAATGCGGTCGGGGTGGCGATGGTGCTGGTCTGGCTGTGGGCGGTGGGCACGATGCCGGTGCTGGCCTATGTGCTGGCGGTGTATCTGGGCATGTCGCTGCTGAAAATCCGCACCTTTCTGGAGCATCGCGCGCATGAATTGTTCCGGGCGCGCACGGTGATCATCGAGGATCGCGGCCCGCTTTCCTATCTGTTTCTGAACAACAATTTCCATGTCGTGCATCACTGTATGCCGAATGTGCCGTGGTACGATCTGCCCAGGCTTTACGCCGCAAAGCGCGCGCATTTTCAGCGCCGCAACGAGGCCTATGTATACCGCAGCTACGCCGAGATTTTCCGGCTGTATTTCCTGCGTGCCAAGGATCCTGTGCCGCATCCGGTCTGGCCGGTGCGCAAATCGGATGCGCCGGACGCCATGTGATCAGGTCAGGCGGTTTTCAGATCAGGCGGCGGAAGGTGGGGGTGTGGCCGGAGTTGTCAAAGAACGGCACGCCGGGTTGATCGGAGCCGTTCAGAAGGGCGGTGACTTCGGCCAGAACCACCTCGGTGATGAAGGGCAGGTCCAGCGCGCGCGCCTCGGCAAGGCCGATCCAGTGCAGATGCGACAGCTCGGTTGAGGCGTCGGAAAAATGCGTCATGTCGCCTGCGATGCCTGCGGCGTCGGTCAGGAAGAACCGCGCGTCAAAGCGGCGGGTGCGGCCGGGCGGCGTGATGGCGCGGAAGATGAAGCGCAAGGCACCCGGGCCGGGGTTCGGCAGGGTAAGGCCGGTTTCCTCTTGCAACTCGCGCAGGGCGGTGGCGGCAAGGGTGGAGGGACTGGGCGCGCCCTTGGGGCAGGACAGCGTCAGGCGGTGGGCGCAAAGATCGGTCAGGCCCGCGGCAGGCGCGTCATGGTCTTCGGGGTCCACCGCGCCGCCAGGAAAGACGTATTTCGACGGCATGAAGGCGGCGCCCTGCCCGCGCTGCCCCATCAGCACCTGATAGCCCGCATCCAGCTTGCGCCACAACACGACAGTCGCGGCGGGGCGGATGGGTTGATCTTCACTCACCGGGGGTGGCCTGGCCGAAGCCGTGCATCCGCTTGGCCCATTGCATTGCGATCATCGCGCCCTTGAGCCGGGGCAGAAGGTACAGCGACAGCGCCACCGTGCCGACAGAGAAGATGGTGATCAGCGTCGCAGGTTCGGGGCGAAAGCGCATGAACACGAACAGCAGCAAGGGCGCCATCAGGTGGCCGACGATCAGGATGGTCAGGTAGGCCGGGCCGTCATCGGCGCGCTGCGGTGTCAGATCCTCGCCACAGACCGGGCAATTGTCGCGCACCTTGAGATAGCCGCTGAGAATCGGTCCCGCGCCGCAAGACGGGCAACGGCGGTTCCAGCCCTTGCGCAGGGCGGGCCACATCGGGCGTTCTGCATATGCGTCTTCAGACAGCTGTGCGGCGGGCATGACGTATTCCTGCATGTTGAGCGCATCTTCTAGCCGATCTTTGCGGCCAAGTTGAGGGGGGATGTGAGGGGGGCGCGGCTTTGTCGCGGGACGGATGAAAAAACGTGCAACGTGCTGCGACGGAAAGCCAGAGCTGCGGCGTTTGCTGGGTATGAAAGCTGCACCGGACTGGCGCGGCCATGACTGAGGAGACGACGATGAACCTTTCTTCTTTCCGCCTTTCCGCCCTGGCTTTGGCCACGGTGACGGTTGTTGCCTTGCCCGGTTTGATCTGGGCGCAAAGCGAGGGTACGGCCACAGCGCCGGGGATGGCCGCAGGGGAATGCGGTGGCCCGGGGATGGGCGCCGGTATGGGGCCGGGCGATGGCATGGGGCACGGTATGGGCCCCGGCATGGGCATGGGGCCGATGCAGGGCTTCAGCTTTGTCGAGATGGACACCGACAAGGATGGCAAAGTCACCGTTACCGAGATCAACGCCTTCAAGGAAGGCAAGATCAGGGCCCTGGACACCAACGGCGATGGCAAGATTTCGGCCGAGGAAATCTCAGCCGGTGAACTGGCCCGGATGACCGAACGCGCCAACGCCCGCGCGGCCAAGATGATCAAGTGGATGGATAGTGATGGCGATGGTGTGCTGAGCTTTGAAGAGATGGCGGCAGGTCCGATGGCGGGCATGATGTTTGAGCGCATGGACACCGATGGTGACGGCGCGATCAGTCAGGCCGAGGCGGATGCCGCCAAGCAGATGATGCAAGAGCATGGCGGTCGCGGTGGCCATGGCAAGCACAAGCACGGCGGGCATGACGGCAAGGGCATGATGCAGGGCAATGCTGGGCCGGGCGGTTGCAGCATGGACAACAACTGAGCCCTGCGCACAGATTCCTGCCCGGCGCCACTGCTGCCGGGCAGGGTTGTGGCAGTAATGATTGCGACCCCGCAGCGTTGCGGGTAAGCCCAGTGCAGGATGCAGATGCCCCGCGACAGCCTTGCCGAGATTGCCGACGACACGTTGTTGGTGCTGTATGCCAACGGCGACCGCGATGCTGCGCGGCTGTTGACGCATCGGCTGTTGCCGCGTCTGGTCAGCTTTGCCGGGCGGATGTTGGGCGACCGGGCCGAGGCCGAGGATGTGGCGCAGGACGTGATGTTGCGGCTGTGGCAGATGGCACCCGATTGGCGGCAGGGCGACGCCAAGGTTTCCACCTGGGCCTATCGGGTGGCCAGCAACCTGTGTACCGACCGGCTGCGGGCGCGCGTCAGGCGGCGGACGAGCGCGCTTGACGAGGTGGCGGAACCCGAAGACGGCGCGGCATCGGCCCTTGCCGGGCTGATCGAGGCGGACCGGATGGCGGCGCTGGAGGCGGCCTTGGCGCAATTGCCAGAGCGGCAGCGCGAGGCGGTGGTGCTGCGCCATCTGGAAGGTCTGACCAACCCCGAGATTGCAGAGATCCTGCAGATCGGGGTGGAGGCGGTGGAAAGCCTGACCGCGCGGGGCAAACGGGCGTTGAGTGCGGCGCTGTCGGGGCAACGGGCGGCTTTGGGCTATGAGGAGGCGGAAGCAAATGGATGATCTGGACGATCTTTTTGCCCAGGCAAGGGCCGGGGCGATGCAGCCCTCTGACGATCTGACCCGGCGGGTGCTGGCAGATGCGGAACGGCTACAGCCCAAGCCGACGGCGTTCGCGCCCCGCGTGACGGTCCGGCAGAGCGAAGGGTTCTGGGCGGGCCTGAGCCGGTTTTTCGGTGGCGGGTTTTCGCTGGCCGGGATCGGTTCGGCGGCGGTGCTGGGGCTGTTCTTCGGCTTTGTGCAGCCCTCGGCCCTGATGTCGATGACGACGGGGATGACCGGCGCTGACACGCTGGACACGTTGGAACTGATGCCGGGTGTCGATGCCCTGCTGACCGAGGAGTGATGTGATGAGCGACATTTCCCCCCCGATCCCGCCGGTGGTTGAAAAGCCGCGCGGCCGCGGTCTGCGCATCGCGCTGGCGGTTTCGGTGGCGCTGAACCTTGCGGTGTTGGGGATGGCTGCGGGGGCGATGCTGCATGGCGGCGGCATGGGCGGGCGCGATGGTGTGCGCGAACTGGGGTTCGGGCCGTTTACCGAGGCTTTGGACCGCGAGCAGCGCAACGATCTGCGCCGGGCTTTCTTTGCCGCGGCGCCGGATTTTCGCAATGCGCGCAAGCAGATGCGGGCGGATACGCAGGCGCTGTTGACGGCGCTGCGGGCCGATCCGTTTGATCCGGCGGCGCTGAGCGCCATCATGGAAACGCAGCGGCAGCGGGTGGCGGCGCAGTTGGAACTGGGGCAGCGCCTGATGCGCGACATGCTGGTTGCGATGACGCCTGAGGCGCGTCTGGCCTTTGCCGACCGGCTGGAGGCGCGGCTGCGCCATGACGACAAACCGCCGCCGCAGCCCTGATCAGGCGGCGGTCTGGCTGGTTGTGACCTGATTGCGGCCCAAGGATTTGGCCTGCAACAGGGCGTGATCGGCGCGTTTGACGATTTCGGTGCAGGTGCCGTGGATTTCGCAAGGCTGGGGCCCCGCGCTGACCGCGAGCCCGATGGACACGGTGATGCGCAAAGCGCCCACATCGGCAATGCGCACCGGCTTTTCCTGCATGGCAAGGCAAAGCCGTTCGGCGATGGATTGTGCGATGGCCAGAGTGGCATCGGGCAGGGCGATCAGGAATTCCTCCCCGCCGATGCGCGCCAGAAGATCGCCCGCGCGCAGGTTTGCGGCCAGACGTTTGGCGACCTCGACCAGCACCGCGTCGCCAGCGGCATGGCCCCAACGGTCGTTCACCGATTTGAAACGGTCGAGATCCACCACCATCACCGCAAAGCCCTGACCGGACTTGCGCGCGGCGCTGGCGATGGCGTCCAGTTGCGCCAGACCGAAGCGGCGGTTGTGCAGGCCGGTCAGCGGGTCGATCATCGCCATGCGCAAGCCGTTCTGCACGCGGGCGCGCACGTCATCCGCCTCGCGCTTGCGGTGCAGAAGGCGTTGCAGGCGCAGGGCGACTTCCTCGCCCGAGGCGACGGTGCTGACCAGATCATTGGCTCCCAGATCATAGGCGACGGCGGCGTTGGCATGGCCTTGCGGTGCCATCAGGCAGACGGCGGCATTGCGGCTGTGGGTGCGGCTGCGCAGATCCGACATCAGCCGCAGGCCGCCGCCCGGGCTGCGGTAATCGGTTTCGATCAGGAAGATGTCGGGAACGCCGGTGCTGGTTTGCCCGACCGACAGCGCCTCATCCGCCGACAGGATTTGCACCCGGTCGGCCGTATGTGCGACGATGTCGCGGCGGACCTGCAGCGCGGTTTCGGGGCGGTTGAACACAAGGGCGATCTGCCCCGCCGGGCGGAAAGTGGCCGGAGCCTCTGCCAGACCCAGCAGCGCGATGCCTTCCTCTGGCGCGGAAAAGCCTTCGAGCGCGTCGCGGGCGCGCAGAAAACTGCGGATGCGGGCAAGCAGGATGTGATCGTCGATCGGTTTGGTCAGAAATTCATCTGCGCCGGCGCGGAAGGCGGCGATCATCGCGCCGTGATCCTGGCTTGCCGAAAACATCACGATGGGGATGGCGCGCAGCGCCGCGTCGGCGCGCAGGCGTCTGACAACCTCTGTCCCGGTCATATCCGGCAGCATGTGATCCAGCAGGATCAGATTGGGCGGATCGCGCTGGGCCAGGGCAAGGCAAGACGCACCGTCCGCGGCCAGAACCGGTTGATACCCAGCCTCGGCCAGTTTGACCTTCAGGACGATGCGGTTGGTGGCCACATCATCGACGATGAGAATCTTGCCGTTCATGGCGAAAGGAACCTGTTGCGGGCGAAATAGCCGTGGTTCCACAATGTCGCGGAAGAGGTTAAGAAATCCTTTCTGAATTGGTAACGGATCGAACTGTGTTTGATCTAATTGGGGGGCAACTGTGGCCGAAAACCGGGTTTATAAGCAGGAATCCGCCGAAACCCTGGCGATTCAGGCGCTGGCTTGGGTGTTGGCGCAGGATGATCTGGTGGCGGCATTCCTTAACGCCACGGGCGCCGATACCCGGCAGATGGCGGTTCTGGCGCGCGATCCCGCGTTTCTGGGTGGGGTGCTGGATTTCCTGATGGAGGATGACAGCCGGGTGATGGCGTTCTGCGACAGCATCGGCCAGCCCTATACCGCCCCGATGCAGGCGCGCATGGCTCTGCCGGGCGGGCAACATTGGCACTGGACCTGATTGCATTTCCGCGCGGGCCCGGCCATGACTTGCGCAGAGCGGCAGGAGCAGGCGGCATGATCGAGGCGTTGATTTTCGACAAGGACGGCACGTTGTTTGATTTCCGCGCCAGTTGGGGTGCCTGGACGCGCAGCCTGCTGGAGGCCTTTGCCGAGGATGAGGCTGGGCGGCAGCATCTGGCGCAGGTGCTGGGCTATGACCGCGCCGCACGGGATTTCGCCCCCGACTCGGTGGTGATTGCGATGACCACGCATGAGATTGCCGAGATTTTGCTGCCGCATGTCGCGCCGCGCGATCTGGCGGCGGTGAATGCGGTGATGGAAGAACTGGCGAAATCGACGCCGATGGTGCCTACGGTTGATTTGCCTGCGGTGCTGGGCGGGTTGAAGGCGCGCGGGCTGACGCTGGGTCTGGCCACCAACGACACCGAGGCCCCGGCGCGCAAGCATCTGGCGGCGGCAGGGGTTTTGGAGTTGTTCGATTTCGTCGCCGGTTGCGATTCCGGCTGGGGCGGCAAGCCTGCGCCGGGGCAGTTGCTGGCCTTTGTGGCGCAATGCGGTTTGACGCCTGCGCGGGTTGCCATGGTGGGCGACAGCAAGCATGATCTGGACGCGGGCCGTGCGGCGGGCATGGCGGCGGTGGCGGTGCTGACCGGGATCGCGGGGCAGGCAGAGCTTGCGCCGCATGCCGATGTGGTTTTGGCCGACATTTCCGGCCTTGACGGTTGGATTGACAGCCTTTCGTAACGTCCGCTGCGGGGGCATCTTTCAAAAACGACACATTTAGGTCGGTAGCGGGGTGCGCGTTAGCCTGCGCTTTCGTTCATCCTTGGCCCAAGCAGGGGCCGGTGCCCGCCGGTCAAGCAATGGAGACCTTTGATGAGCGATGACAACAGCCGCAAACGCGCCCGTGCCGGTGGCCGGGCTGGCAACAAGATCCGGGCCGGATCGGCGGCGATTGATCAGATGCCCTGGCGGATTCCGGTGAACACCGACCGCCCGACCGAACCGCTGGATGCCGAGGGTGTGCAGGCCATTCACAAGGCGACAATGCGGATTTTGAAGGAAATCGGCATCGAATTCCTGAACCCCGAGGCGGTGGCCTATCTGAAACAGGCGGGCTGTATCGTCAACGGCACCAATGTGAAGATGGACGAGGATTTCGTGATGGAAATGGTCGGGCATGCGCCCGAAACCTTTACCATCACCCCTCGCAATCCGGCGCGCGAGGTGCCGATGGGCGGCAATCACATGCTGTTTGTGAACGTTAGTTCACCGCCGAACGCCTGGGATCTGGAACGCGGCAAACGCACCGGCGATTTTGCGACGTTCAAGGAATTCATGAAGCTGACGCAGTATTTCAACTGCATCCATATCGCGGGCGGCTATCCGGTGGAGCCGGTGGATATTCACGCAAGCGTGCGGCATCTGGACTGCCTTTATGAAAAGCTGACGCTGACCGACAAGGTCTGTCACGCCTATTCGCTGGGGGCAGAGCGGGTTGAAGATGTGATGGAGATGGTCCGCATCGCGGGCGGCCTGACAGAGGAAGAATTCCAGGCGAAACCAAGGATGTACACCAACATCAACTCGGTTTCCCCCTTGCAGCATGACTATCCGATGCTGGACGGCGCGATGCGTCTGGCCAAGCGCGGCCAGCCGGTGGTGATCACCCCCTTCACGCTGGCCGGGGCGATGGCGCCCGTAACCATGTCGGGGGCGGTGACGCTGTCGCTGGCCGAAGGGTTGGCGGGGCTGGCGCTGTTGCAATACATCAATCCGGGTTGCCCGGTGGCCCTGGGCACGTTCACGTCGAATGTGGATATGAAATCGGGGGCGCCTGCGTTTGGCACGCCCGAATACATGCGCGCGACGCAGATGACGGGGCAGTTGGTACGCCATTACGGCGTGCCGATGCGGTCGTCGGGGTGCTGTGCCGCGAACGTGCCGGACGGGCAGGCGATGTGGGAAACCTCGAACAGCCTGTGGGCAGCGGTGCAAAGCCGCACCAACATGGTTTATCACGCCGCGGGCTGGCTGGAGGGCGGGCTGATCGCCAGCCCTGAAAAGTTCATCATGGATTGCGAAGTTCTGCAGATGATCCAGCGCTATTTCGAGGCATCCGTGACGGCCACGACGCCCGACGATCTGGCCTTTGACGCGATCAAGCAGGTGGGTGCGGGCGGGCATTATTTCGGCGTGCAGCACACGCAGGACCGCTATCAGACGGCGTTCTATGCGCCCATCGCCTCGGACTGGCGGAATTTCGAGGCCTGGCAGTTGGACGGTTCGGTCTGGACGGCGGAACGCGCGCATCGGATCTACAAGCAGATCCTAGCCGACTTCGAGGCGCCCGCGATCAACGGCGACCACCTGGAGGAATTGCAACGGTTCGTTGCACGGCGCAAGCAAGAGGGTGGGGCGCCGACGGATTTCTGATCCGTTCGTGGGTTGTTAAGACCTGCGGGCTAGGCTTGGACGGGAATCACTATTTCCGGGTTGCCCGCATGCTTGGTCTGATCAATCGCGCGCTGCAGTGCTTTCTGCGCGACACCTACGGTCCCGACACATGGGCGCGCATCGCCCGCCGGGCCGAGGTGGGGGTGGAGGGGTTTGAACCGCTGCTGATCTATGATGATGCGCTGATCGAGGCGGTTTTGCAGGCCGCGACCGAGGTGTTGGCGCGGCCGCGCGATACCGTGCTGGAGGATATGGGCACCTATCTGGTGTCACACCGCAATCTGGAAGGCGTGCGGCGGCTGCTGCGCTTTGGCGGGGTGGGATTTGTCGATTTTCTGCAGCGGATGGAGGATTTGCCAGAACATGCGCGGCTGGGCCTGCCCGATCTGGAACTGCCGCAATTTGATCTGAAAGATCTGGGCGATGGCGAGTTTCTGTTGCACGTCTCGCAACTTGTGCCCGGGGTTGGCCATCTGATCGTTGGGCTGTTGCGGGCGATGGCAGATGATTATGGCGCGCTGGTGCTGCTGGAACATCGCGGTGTGGCGGATGGCGGCGAACAGGTGGCGGTGACACTGTTGGACCAAAGCTATGCGGCGGGGCGGCGGTTTGACCTGATCATGGCGGCGGAACCATGACCCGGCGGGCGCGGGTTTGTCTGGACAGGGTGGCGATGGCGCGGCTGATGCCGATGCATCTGTGTCTGGATGCGGCGGGGCGGATCACCAGCATCGGGCCCACGCTGGCCAAGCTGTTGCCGGGGCTTGACCCGGTTGGCCGGGGGTTTGCGGAACTGTTCGTACTGCGGCGTCCGGCGGGGCTGCACGACCTGACCGATTTGCGCGCCCATGCGGGTGAGCGGTTGCAGATCGGGC
>CAMFLG010000009.1 GCA_945957495.1 uncultured Pseudorhodobacter sp.
CGCCTGCACGATCTGGACGATCTGTCGAACCGGCTGCTGCGCATCCTGACCGGTCAGGGCAAGGATACCGGCGCCACCATGCCCGACAATCCGGTGCTGGTGGCTCGCAACATCGGGCCGGGCGAATTGCTGGAATATGGCCGCAAGCTGCGCGGCGTGGTGCTGGAAGAAGGCTCTGTCGGCAGCCACGCCGCCATTGTCGCGCGCGCTCTGGCGATCCCGATGGTCATTCATGCCGAACGCATCACGAATGAGGCGCTGAACGGCAACCTTATTCTGGTCGATGGCGATTCCGGCGTGGTGCATCTGCGCCCCGAGGATACCGTGACGCGGTCGTTCCGCGACAAGGTGGCGATGCAGGCCAAGGCGATGCAACGCTATGCCTCGCTGCGCGATCTGCCCGCCACCACCACCGATGGTGTGACCATCGGCATGCTGATGAACGCAGGCCTGATGGCCGATCTGCCATCGCTGGTGGGGTCGGGGGCCGAAGGCGTTGGGCTGTTCCGCACCGAGTTGCAGTTTCTGGTGCGCAACCAGATGCCACGCCGGGATGAGCTGGCGGTGCTGTACAACCGGGTGATCGAGGCGGCAAAGGGCCGTCCCGTGGCCTTCCGCACGCTGGATATCGGGTCGGACAAGGTGCTGCCCTATATGAAGCCGCAGGATGAACCCAACCCCGCGATGGGTTGGCGGGCGATCCGCGTGGGGCTGGACAAGCCCGGCGTGCTGCGCATGCAGTTGCAGGCGCTGATCCGCGCCCATGCGGGCCGCCCGATGAACATCATGTTCCCCTTCATCGCCGAACATGGCGAATTCATTCAGGCCCGCAGCCATGTGCTGCGCGAATTGCACCGCGAGAAAAGCCTGGGCCATAAGGTGCCGGAAAAGCTGGAAATCGGCGCGATGCTGGAAACCCCCAGCCTGGCCTATGCGCCGGACGCGTTTTTCGAGATGGCCGATTTCATCTCGATCGGCGGCAATGACCTGAAACAGTTCTTCTTTGCGGCGGACCGCGAGAATGAACGGGTGCGCAAACGCTATGACACGCTGAACGCGTCGTTCCTGACTTTCCTTGAGTTCATCGTCAAACGCTGTGCGGCGTCAAAAACCCGGCTGTCGTTTTGCGGCGAGGATGCGGGCCGCCCGGTAGAGGCGGTGGCCTTTGCCGCGATGGGCCTGCGCACGTTGTCGATGCGCCCGGCCTCGATTGGCCCGGTCAAGGCATTATTGCGGCGGATCAATCTGGCAGAGGCGCGCGGCGTGATCGACACCGCCCGCAGCGCAGGCGCTGAAACCGTGCGCCCGGCGCTGGAGGCGTGGCTGGCGACGCAGGTGGAATAGCGGCGGTCAGGCTTTCGCGCAACGCCGGGGCCAAGGCCGATTTCTTCGAAGAAATCGGTTCGGAGCCTTCGAAGGCTCCGGTGCGGATTTTTTGAAAAATCCGCGCGCGCGGCCCGGCGACCCGCCTTCCCGCACCCTGTCGCGTCTAGGCGCGCGACACCAAGGGCACGCCTGCGGCGCGCGTGAAGGCCGCCACAACCGTCTCGCCGCCGCCGGATTCCGCCAGTCGCATCAGCGCGAAACGAATGCGGGCAAGCTCTCGGTAATAGTTCAGGTAGGCGGCGTTCAGCGCGGCCCCGGTGACAGCGCCGATCACCGGCACCGCCTGCAAGGCGAGTTTCTGGCCCATCGCGGCAGCAAGGCGCGGCGCGATTGTGGCAATCAGCTTTTGAATGGCAGGGGTGGACAGGGTCATCCGGGCCGACAGAAACGCGGTGTTCACCCCGTCATCGCCGTGCAAGGGCGTGCCAGAAGCGAACACCTCCAGACAGGCGGCGCGGATGCCGGGTTCTTGCGGATCATAGCCCGCTGCAATCGCCTCGCGCCGGATGGCATGCAGGAAAACCGTGATGGTGACAGGCAGTTCGGCCATGGCGGTCACGATCCCACCTGCCCCGCCTGCGGCACCGGTGGCAAGTGCTGCGGCCATCGCACCACCCCGGCCCAGATCGGGGCCATCCTCGGCCAATCCCGCCAGCCCATGCGCGGCCATCAGCGCGGCGACAATGACACGGTCAATCTCTGGCCGCACCGCGACGGGCAGCATGGCCATCTGCCGTTCCACCGTATTGCCCAACCGGTTCAACAGGCGCATCAGCGGGCCGTTCGCGCGCCGATACGCCTCGGCCAGCGCGGCGATTTCGGGGGCGATGGGTTTGGCGCGCAGGGCGGGAAGTTGGGTCATGCGGGTAATGTGGGGCAGCCCTGCCCCCCTGACAAGCCCTTAGGCCCGTTGGGTTCAACGGAATTCACCGACCGGGGCGAAGGCGATCCGCCCTAAGGCAAAGTTCCGCTGTTGGCCTTGGTGACAGGCCCTGCCACCGCGTCCCAGGCGCCTTTTTTCAGGGCCAGACCCAGAACGCGGTCGGGGTTGGTGGGGGGCGGCATCTCCACGCCCGATAGTTTGCGAAAGCCAAAGCGGCTATAATAGGGCGCGTCGCCCACCAGCATCACGCGCTCCCAACCCAGACGCCGCGCCTCGGCCAGGCTTTCGTTGATCAGCAAGGCCCCCAGCCCTTCGCCCTGCCGGGTGGGGTGAACCGCCACAGGGCCCAGAAGCAGCACGTCCTCGCCCCCCACCTCTGCCGGCCAATAGCGGATCGCGGCGGCCAGCGTGCCGTCCTCGTCGCGCAGGATCAGGCACAGCGCCGCCACCGTCGCCACCCCGTCGCGCAGACGGTAGGAGGACAGCGCAGTACGGCCGGGCGCAAAGCAAAGGTCATAAAGCGCCTCAACCTCCCACCAATCGGCTTCGGTTTCCTCTTCCAGTCTGTACACGCCGCAGGCCCTCAGGAATCATCTTGAAACGCGGGTAACATGCGAACATGACAGGATCAAACCGGAAGGAAGCGCGGATGTTTTACGAACCGAAAAACGGTCATGGCCTGCCGTACAATCCGTTCAAGGCGATTGTGGCCCCCCGCCCGATCGGCTGGATTTCCACACGCGGGGCGGCGGGCGACAATCTGGCGCCCTATTCGTTCTTCAACGCCCTGACGGATGCGCCGCCGCAGGTGATGTTTGCGGGCGCCCTGGCGGATTCGATCCACAACGCGCGGCAATCGGGGGTGTTTGCGGTGAATATGGTGGCAGAGGCGGCCATGGCCGCGATGAACGCCACGTCAAAACCGCTGCCACTGGGGCAGGATGAATTTGGCTTTGCCGGGGTGGCCAAGGCCGAATGCCACAGCATCGACTGCCCGCGCGTGGCGGACGCGCCCGCCACACTGGAATGCCGCATGAGCCATGTGCTGCAGTTGCAGGGCGAGGATAACTGGATGGTGATTGGCGAGGTGGTGGGCGTGCATCTGCGCGACGATTGCCTGACGGACGGCATGTTGGACATCCGGCGCTATCATCCGGTGGCGCGCATGGGCTATCACGACTATGCCATTGTGCGCGATGTGGTCGAATTGAAACGGCCGAAATGAGCCGGCCCTGCCGGGAATGGAGGCTTTGATGCTTGCGGCGATCCTTGACTCCTTGCCCATCGCGCTTGGCCTGATCCTGGCCACGCTGCCGAATGTGGCGGTGCCGCTGATCCTGGCGGCGCGGCCCGGGGCGCAGGCGGTGCTGGGCTTTCTGATCGGCTGGGGGTTGGGTTATCTGGCACTGGGCGGCGGTGTGATCGCCTTTGCCGATCTGACGGCGCGCGAACCGGCGGCGCCCGCCGCCTGGGTGGTGTGGGCACGGCTGTTGCTGGGGCTTGCGCTGTTGCTGTTCGGTTGGCTGAAATGGCGCAACCGACCGCTGCCGGGGATGGAGGCAGAGATGCCCGGCTGGATGGCCTCGGTCGAAACCATCAACGCGCCTTTGGCGGTCGTAATGGGCTTTCTGATGGTGGTGCTGAACCCGAAAAACGCAGTCTTGATCATCTCTGGCGCGCTGTCGATTGCGGCGGCAAGCTCTGCCCCGGCCGAACAGGCGGCGGCGCTGCTGGTGTTCACCGCGATTGCCAGCCTTGCGATGGCCGCGCCGCTGGTCCTGCGCCTGACGCTGGGGCCCGCCGCGACTGACGCGCTGATCCGGCTGAAAGCCGCCTTCGCCCGCCACAGCCGCGTCATCATGAGCGTTGTGCTGCTGGGGCTGGGCCTGTTTGTCATCGGCAGCGCCCTTGCCGATCTGCTGTTCTGAAAGGCGCGCGCGATGAAAACCCTGACCGGCCAATGCCTGTGCCGCGCCGTGACCTATCAGGTGACGGACGCCTTCGCCTATGCCGTGAATTGCCACTGTTCCAACTGCCGACGCAGCACCGGGGCTGCCTTCAAACCCCTGGCCGGAATCCGCATCACAGAGGTCAGGATCACCGCAGGCGCAGAGCATGTGTTGCGCTATGGCGACGGGGTTGACCATGATCTGCACTGCGCCACCTGCGGATCGCTGCTGTATTCCGTGGTCCGCGACGGCGCTTTCGCGCATGTGGCGATGGGCACGCTGCTGGACGCGCCGGGCATCCGGCCCACAGCGCATATCTTTGTCGGATCGAAGGCACCGTGGTTCGAGATCACCGACGATCTGCCCCAGCACGATACATTCGGCTAGGCGCACGCGCCTCTTGCCAAAACAACTAAACAGGTTAACCATTCTGGCAGGAGGGCCACCATGACCTATGCCAGCACCATCACCATCGACGCGCTTGAAGCCGATCCGTTCCCGATCTACGCCCGTCTGCGCCGCGAGGAACCCCTGATCCATGTGCCCGCCGCGAACTGCTGGTTCGCCACGCGCTGGAAGGATATCGAGGCGATCAACCGCTCTGCCGATTTTACCGCCGCCTCGGAGGATGCGCCGGTGAACGACGCCTTTGGCCGCCCGAATGTGCTGACCAGCGAGGGTGCGGTGCATGCGGAATTGCGCGGCGGGATCGAACCGCATTACCGCCCCCGCAAGGTGTCGGAATACATCGGCGCGCTGGTGCGCCCGATTGCGCAGGCGCAACTGGCGGCGCTGCGGGCCAGTGGCGACAATGACCTGATGGCGGGGTATTTCGAGCCGATCTCGGCCCTGTCACTCGCGCGGTCTTTCGGGATTTCGGCGGTGGACGTGGCCACCCTGCGCCGCTGGTTCCACGGATTGTCGGAAGGTGCGATCAACTTTGAACGCGACCCGGCGCGCAAGGCGATCTGCGACCGGGCGGTGGCAGAGATCGAGGCGGTGCTGATCCCGGTTCTGGACCGGCTGCGCGACGCCCCCGATGGCTCGCCCCTATCGCATCTTCTGCATTCGGGGATGGAGCCGGGGCAGACCCGCCCCTACGCCCAGATCCTGCCATCGGTGAAAGTCACCCTCTTGGGCGGCATGCAGGAACCGGGCCATGGCGCGGGGTCGATCGTGACCGGGCTTTTGATGAACCCCGATCAGATGGCGGCATTGCGGGCCGATCTGGACGGGCTGTTGCCGCAAGCGATTGAAGAGGGCCTGCGCTGGATCGCACCCATCGGCACGATGATGCGCACGGCGCTGCGCGATACCGTGGTGAACGGGGTGCCCGTGCCGCAGGGCACTGCCATCTCGCTGATCCTGGCCTCGGCCAACCGCGACGAGACACGCTTTCCCGATCCCGACCGGTTTGACATCTTCCGCAAACCCAAGTCGCATATGTCCTTTGGCGCAGGCGCGCATTTTTGCGCGGGCAAGTGGTTCGCCAAGGCGCAGATCGAGATTGCCCTGCGGGTGCTGTTCGAGGCCTTCCCCGACCTGGCCCTGGCCGACGGCCCGCCCGCGTTCAAAGGCTGGGAGTTCCGCTATCCCACCAGCCTGCGCGTGACGCTGTAACCTATCGGGAAGGTGGGCAGATTGCCCACCCTACACCCGCGTTGGCGGGGCAAGGCCGAGCCTGTGGCCGGGCTGCCGTCCGTAGGATGGGCAATCTGCCCATCCAGCCTCCACGCCAAACCACCGCCCGTAGGGTGGGCAATCTGCCCATCATCCGCCCCCATTCCTTAACAGACCCCTAATTCCACCACCCCAACCCTTTGATCTCAAACCCACAAATTTTGTCCCGGGCCGGGACAGGCCCTGCAAATCCCCCCTTTCCCCGCCAGCAAAGCCTGCCTAAACTCAGCTGACCCCAACCAGAAGGAGAGACCCATGCAACCCATGATCGGCGTGATCGGCGGCTCGGGGGTGTATCAGATCGAGGGGGTCGAGGGGGCAAGCTGGGTCAAGGTGAAAACGCCCTGGGGGCGGCCCTCGGATGAGGTGATGGTGGGGCGGCTGAACGGGGTGGCGATGGCGTTTCTGCCGCGACACGGGCGCGGGCATGTGCAGACACCGTCCTCGATCAACTACCGCGCCAATATCGACGCGCTGAAACGGCTGGGCTGCACTGATGTGGTGGCGGTGTCGGCGGTGGGGTCGCTGCGGGCCGATTTCAGCCCCGGCGATTTCGTGGTGGTGGATCAGTTCATCGACCGCACCTTTGCGCGCGAGAAGTCGTTCTTCGGCCCCGGCTGCGTCGGCCATGTCAGCGTGGCGCAGCCGACCTGCCCGCGTCTGGGTGAGGCCTGTTATCAGGCGGCGCTGCAGGCGGGGATCACGGTTCACCGCGGAGCGACTTATCTCGCGATGGAGGGGCCGCAGTTTTCCACCCTCGCCGAAAGCAGGCTTTACCGGCAGTGGGGCGCGGATGTGATCGGCATGACCGGCATGCCAGAGGCGAAGCTCGCCCGCGAGGCAGAGCTTTGCTATGCCAGCGTGGCGATGATCACCGATTACGACTGCTGGCACGAGGGCCATGGCGCGGTGGATGTGGCAGAGGTGATCAAGACCCTGACCGCCAATGCCAGTGCGGCGCGGTCGCTGGTGGCCAACCTGCCCGCGCTGTTGCCCGAACACCCGACCTGCCCGCATGGCTGCGACCACGCGCTGACCTATGCGCTGATGACCGCGCCGGATCGGCGTGACCCGGAGCTGCTGGCAAAGCTGGATGCGGTGGCGGGGCGGGTTTTGAAGTGAAAGTGCTGGTGCTGGGGGCGGATGGGTTCATCGGCCGCCACATCGCGTTTTATCTGCGGGCGCAAGGGGTCGAAGTGCTGGCCCATGCCCGCGCGCCGGATCGGCTGGCGCGGATGGGCTTTGCCACCCTGCGCGCCGATCTGACCGACCCTGCCACGCATGATCCCGCGTTCTGGCGCCCGCATCTGGGGGCGGGGTGCCATATCATCAACGCGGCAGGGTTGCTGACCGGGCCCACGCGGGCGTTTGAGGGCGTGCATGTCACCGCCCCAGCCGCCGCCTACGCGGGCCTTGACGGCGGGCGGGGGGGGTGCTGATTTCGGCGGTTGGGATCGAGGCAGAGACGGAATTTGCACGCTGGCGGCGCGGTGGTGAGGCGGTGGCCGCGGCAGCGGGCGTGACGATCTTGCGGCCGGGTCTGGTGGTGGCCGAAACCTCTTATGGCGGATCGTCGCTGATCCGGGCACTGGCGGCGCTGCCGTTTGTAACGCCGGTGGTGGGGGATGGCGCGCAAGCTTTCAACCCGATCCATGCCGTTGATCTGGCAGCGGTGGCGCTGGACTGTCTGGTCACGCCACCCGGGCCGGGGGCGTGGCAGTTGGGCGGGGCGGAAACGATCACTCAGACGGGCATGATCCGGGCGATGCAGGGCTGGCTGGGGCTGGCCGAGCGCCCGCTGCTGCGCCTGCCGATCGCGGTGGCGCGCGGTTTGGGGTGGATCGGCGATGCGCTGCGGATCGGGCCGGTTTCGGCAACGGCGGTGGCGCAGTTGCAGGCGGGGGTGCTGGCAGACCCCGCGCCGTTGTTGGGGCGAATTGCGGTGCGACCACGCGGGTTTCACGACGGGCTGGCGGCACGGCCGGCGGGCACGCAGGATCTGTGGCAGGCGCGACTTTACCTGCTGAAGCCGTTGATCCGGCTGGTTCTGGCGGCGCTGTGGCTGGGCTCTGCCGCGCTGGGGCTGTTCCTGCCGTTGGATCATTTTCTACCATCGGTCCCTGCCCTGCCCGAAATCTTGGCGGTGATCCTGGCGCGGGCGGGCGGGATCGCCGATGCGGCGATTGGCTTGGCCCTGCTGCGCAACTGGCGGCCAAAGCCGGTGGCCTGGGCGCAACTGGCGCTGGTGCTGGGCTATACGCTGGGGTTGGGCATCATCGGCCCGGCGCTGTGGCTGGACCCATTCGGCGGGTTGCTGAAAAACCTGCCCATTCTGGCGCTGCTGCTGGTGCATCTGGCCCTGGTCGAGGAACGGTGATGGAGGCTTATTTCGTTGCCCGCTGGCTGCATATCCTGTCTTCAACCGTGCTGTTCGGCACCGGGATCGGCACGGCGTTTCAGATGGTCTGGGCGATGCGGACCGGACGGGTCGAGACGGTGCATTCCGTGGCTGCGGGCGTTGTGGTGGCAGATTGGATTTTCACCCTGCCTGCGGGCGTGGTGCAGCCGGTGACGGGGATCTGGCTGGCGCATCTGGCCGGGCATTCGCTGACCGCACCGTGGTTGTTGGCGGTTTATGCACTTTACCTTTTGGCGTTCTGCTGCTGGCTGCCGGTGGTGTTCCTGCAAATCCACATCCGCGATCTGGCTGCAGCGGCGCTGCATGCAAGGGCGGAACTGCCACGCGCGGCGATGCGGCTTTATCGTATCTGGTTCGCGCTGGGCTGGCCCGCCTTCGGCGCGCTTGTGGCGGTCTTCTGGCTTATGGTAACAAAACCTGACTTTTGAAAGGCCTTTCCCGATGACCCAGCCTGCCCGCAAAACCGTCAAGGACTATATCCGCACCATCGTCGATTTTCCGCATGAGGGTATTCTGTTCCGCGATGTGACCACGCTGTTTGCCGATCCGCGCGGATTCCGGATGTGTGTGGATCAGCTGTTGGCCCCCTATGCCGGGATGCGGATTGACAAGGTGGTCGGGCTGGAGGCGCGCGGTTTTATCCTGGGCGGGGCGGTGGCGCATCAGCTTTCGACCGGCTTTGTGCCGATCCGCAAGAAGGGCAAGCTGCCGGGGCAGACGATTTCCCAGGCCTATACGCTGGAATATGGCGAGGCGGTGGTAGAGGTGCATGAGGATGCGATGCAGCCGGGCGAAAAGATCCTGCTGGTGGATGATCTTCTGGCCACCGGTGGCACCGCCGAGGCTGGCATCCGGCTGATCGAGCGGCTGGGCGCGCAGGTGGTTGGCTGCGCCTTTGTGGTCGATCTGCCGGAACTGGGCGGGCGCAAAAAGCTGGAAGCGATGGGGATGGACGTGTTTGCCTTGTGCGAATTCGAAGGGCTTTGAACCGCGTTAACCGTTTCTTCAACGAATCACTTTAGCTGTGATCAGGCCGGGGCTACCCACCCCGGCGGACACGCTGCTTGCAACACGTGACCCACCCAACCCCAGCGCCCTGTCGGTTTTCCGGCAGGGCGTTTCCTTGTGAAACGGCCAAGGTCAGGCCGGGTCAGCCACGCGTATCGAATATCTGCTCGAACTCGCCCCAGATCATGCGCTTGCCGTCGAAGGGCATGGCGGGCATGTCCTTCCAGCGCGCATCACTGAACATCCGATCAGTCGCGGCCTCATGGGTTTGCTTGTCGGGCCATTCAATCCAGGAAAACACGATGGCTTCGCCGTCTTGTGCCAGTACCGCGCGTTTGAAGTCGGTGACTTGGCCGTCTGGTATCGTCTCGCTCCAGCTTTCGACGACGCGCAGCGCACCGTATTCCTTGAACAGTTCCGCCGCCTTGCGGGCCACGTCAATGTAAGCCTGCTTGTTGGCTTTAGGCACTGCAATCACGAAACCCTGAATGTAGGACATCTTCAAGCTCCTGCTGAATGACGGGGGGAAAGCCTGATCTTAGGTCAAAGCCTGTGCAGCGATCAACCGGGCAGGACGGTGGGGCAGATGTGGTGCCTTAGCCCTGCCGCAGCACGGCACCGGGATTCATGATGCCGTTCGGGTCCAGCGCCGCCTTGATCACACGCATGGCGGCCAGTTTGCCGGGATCGCCATAGCGTTGCAGGTCGTCTACCTTCAGCCGCCCCAGCCCGTGTTCGGCGGAGACCGAGCCGCCCATGGCGTTGACCAGATCATGCACGCAGGTTTTCACCAGATCGACCTGGGCCGCGTAATCCTTGCGGTTGCGCCCCTTTGGCGGGAAGACGTTGTAATGCAGGTTGCCGTCGCCCAGATGGCCAAAGCAGTTGATGCGGAAATCACCGATGGCTGCCAGTTTCGGCCCGGCGACGGTGATGAATTCCGGCACAAGGCCAAGCGGGAGTGAGATGTCATGGCTGGAGATGGCGCCGATCAGGCGGTTCGCCTCGGGGATGGCCTCGCGGATGCGCCACAGGGCGGTGCGTTGGGTTTCAGAGGTGGCGATGACGCCGTCAGAGACGAGGGATTGCGCAAGCCCCGCCTCGAACAGGGCGGCAAGGTGATCGGCGGCAGCGCCAAAACCTGTGGGCAGGCCAATCTCGATCAGCACCAGCCATTCGGGATGGCCTGCGAGGGGTGATTTCACCTCGGGGATTTTCTCGGCCAGAAAATCAAGGCCCATGCGGTGGATCAGTTCAAAGGCCGTGACCATGCCCGACAGGCGAGCTTCGGCCAGGGACAGCAGGCGCAGGGCGGCGGCGGGGCTTTCGACGGCCAAAAGCGCCGTGCCCACCTCTGCCGGTTTGGGGAAAAGCCGCAGGCTGGCGGCGGTGATCACGCCCAGCGTGCCTTCGGCGCCGATCAGAAGGTGGCGCAGGTCATAGCCGGTGTTGTCCTTGCGCAGACGTTTCAGCCCGTTGAAGATGGTGCCATCGGGCAGAACCGCCTCGATCCCAAGGCAAAGGTCGCGGGTGTTGCCATAGCGCAGAACGTTCAGCCCGCCCGCATTGGTGGACAGGTTGCCACCGATGCGCGCGGTGCCTTCCGAGGCCAGCGCCAAGGGAAAGATGCGGTCCACCGCGGCGGCGGCGGCATGCACATCGGCCAGCACCATGCCCGCCTCGACCACCAGCGCGTTTTCCTCCGGGTAGGCGCCGCGCAGGGCGGCCATGCGTTCCAAAGACAGGACCAGTGGCGGCGGGCCTTCGGGCTGCAACTGCCCGCCGACAAGGCCGGTGCCGCCGCCCCAGGGCACGACACCGACGCGCGCGGCGTTGCAAGCGCGCAGGATCGCCGACACCTCGGCTGTGCTGCGCGGCAGGGCCAAGGCCCCCGCCCGCCCCTGCCAGCGCCCACGCGGTTCTTCCAGATAGCGCGGTTCCGCCGCCCGCAGCGTATCGGGCGGCAGTTGGGCGCGCAAAAGGTCAACAAAGGCAGGGTCGGCAGGGTTCAGCATGGTGTTTATACCGCAATGGTCCGGGCCAAGGCCGCGATGGCGGCAACCGAGGTCTGGTTGCGCGCGGTCTTTGGCACTTTCAACAATCGTTCCAGCTTTTCTGCCAGAACCGAGCGGCCAATGCCATTGGGCAACAAGAGATAGAGCGCGGCATAGCTTTGCTTGACCATCTCGCCCCCCGTGGCATGGGCCGCGATGGTAGACAGTTCGACCGCAGATACCGGTTCGGCCAGAAACATCACATGCACCTTGCTGCCGTCGATATTGCCTTGCTGCACGAAGGGGTTGGCGGCCAAAATGGCATCGAATTCGGCCAGCGACATCATGAACAGCGCCGGGGCAAAGCCGAAGCGGTCTTTCATCGCGGTAGCGATCTTGGTGGCAAGATCGGGCACGCCGGGATCAAGAAACACGGCGTTGCCGCTTTGGATATGGGTGCGCACGGCGCTGACGCCTTGCTCTGTCAGCATCTGGCGGAATTCCGGCATCGGCAAACGGTTCGCACCTGCCACGTTTACGCCGCGCAGCAGCAGCACTTTGATCTCGGTCATGGGACTCTCCACGGACACCGCCAGTCACGCCAGCGTAGGGTCAGCCCACGTCCGTGCGACCACGCCGGTCATTCCGTAGGTTCGCGTATAGCACATGGTTGCGCCAGCGCCCGTTGATTTGCAGATAAGATTGCGCCACGCCTTCATATTTGAAGCCGGATTTTTCCAGAACCCCGCGCGAGGCGGTGTTTTCCGGCAGGCAGGCCGATTCGATGCGGCTCAGATCCATATTGGCGAAGGCGTGATGCACCAGCGCCTGCACCGCCTCGCGCATATAGCCTTTGCGGGCAAAGGGCGCGCCGATCCAATAGCCGATGGTGCCCGCCTGCACCGGGCCGCGGCGGATGTTGTCCAGGGTGACGGCGCCCAGCAGCGTCTGATCCTCGCGCCGGATCAGGATGAGGGGGAGCGCGGTGCCCTGCGCCTCGGCCCGGCCTGCCCAATAGACGCGGTTGGTAAAGGCCTTGCGCGACAGATGGTCATGCGCCCAGACCGGTTCCCACGGCATCAGGTGATCGGCAGAGGCTTCGCGCAGGCCCGCCCAGGCGCGGTAATCGGCATGGGTGGGCAGCCGCAGGGTCATGCGTTCCGTTTCAACCGTGGGACGCCTGCGGAAGGTCAGCATCAGGCAACCAACCGCTTGCGGATATCCTCCAGCGACGGGGCATCTGCCACCGGGCCGTAAAGCGCCAAGGCCGCGTCGGATTCCGTGATGGTTCCGGCATAGCGGCGCACATCGGCCACCGACACCGCGTCGATCTTGGCCACAGCCTCGTCCACATCGGGCACGCGGCCATAGATCGCCAGCAGCCGCGCGATGCGTTCGGCCCGGGCAGAGGGGCTTTCCAGACCCATCAGCATGCCTGCCTTGATCTGGGCGCGGGCGCGGGCAACCTCTGCCTCGGACATATCGTCGGCGGCACGTTTCAGCTCGTCCATGGTGATCTGGGTCAGATCGCCGATTTCCTCGGCCGACGTGCCTGCGTAAAGCGTGATCTGGCCGGTATCCTCATAGGCGCCCGATTGCGCGAAAATCGAATAGCACAGGCCCCGTTCTTCGCGCACCTTCTGGAACAGGCGGCTGGACATGCCGCCGCCCATCGTCATCGCGTAAACCTGCGCGGTGTAAACGTCGGGGTGGCGGTAGCCGGGTGCATCGAAGGCCATGGCGAAATGCACCTGTTCCAGATCCTTCACCTCGCGCCGTTCGGCGCCTTTGAAGGCGGCGGGCTGAAAGCTGGTGGCGGGTTTCGCGGCCAAACCGCCAAACATCGCCTCGGCCTGTCTGACGATGGCGTCGTGGTCGACACCGCCTGCGGCAGACAGGATCATCTGGCCGGGACCATAATGTTCGGAGACAAAGCCCTGCAAATCCTGACGGGTGAAGGCAGACACCCGCTCTTCCGGCCCCAGAATGGTGCGGCCAAATGCCTGATCGGGATAGCTTGCCTCTTGCAGCCAATCGAACACAATATCGTCGGGCGTATCCAGAGCCTGACCGATTTCCTGCAGGATCACATGGCGTTCAACCTCGATTTCCTTTTCGTCAAAGGCGGGGTTCAGCACGATGTCGCCGATCACGTCCAGCGCAAGGCCCACATCCGCCTCTAGCACGCGGGCGTAGTAGGCGGTCATTTCGCGGCTGGTGTAGGCGTTGATATAGCCGCCGACATCCTCGATTTCCTCGGCGATCTGCAGGCTGGTGCGCCGCTGGGTGCCCTTGAAGGCCATATGTTCCAGAAAATGCGCGATGCCGTTCTGTTCGGCCCGTTCATGCCGACCGCCCGCCATCACCCAGATGCCCGCGCTGGCGGATTTCAGCCCGGGCATATGTTCGGTGACGATGCGGAACCCGTTCGGCAGCGTGGTCAGGCGAAGGCTCAACGGGCAATCCTTTCACGGATCAGGGCCTGCAACGCCCCCAGATCATTTGTTACACGAGTGACACGTTCAGGGCGGTCAAACAAGTCGGCCATGCGCGGCGGCAGGCCCGGGCGGGTGCCCATGGCGGCCTGAACCGCGTCGGGGAATTTGGCGGGGTGGGCGGTGGCAAGGGTGATCATCGGGGTGGTGCCCAGATGTTCGGCGGCCACCTTCACCCCAACGGCGGAATGCGGGCACAGGATTTCGCCGGTCTCAGTATAGGTGCGGGCGATGGTGGCGCTGGTTTCATCCTCGGAACAGCGGCCCGAGGTGAAGGTTTGGCGCAGCATCTGCAACGCGCCCTGGCTGATGTGGAAGCCGCCGGATTTCAGTTCCGCCATCAGCGCCGCCACCGCAGCGCCATCGCGGCCATAGGCATCGAACAGCGCGCGTTCAAAGTTCGACGAGACCTGAATATCCATCGACGGCGAGATCGAGGGTTTCACCCCGTTGGTGGTGTAATCGCCCGACTTCAGCGCGCGGTCCAGAATGTCGTTCTGGTTGGTGGCGATGACCAGTTGCGCGATGGGCAAGCCCATCTTGCGCGCGATGTAGCCTGCGAAAATGTCGCCGAAATTGCCGGTGGGAACGGTGAAGCTGACCTCGCGGTAGGGCGCGCCCAAGGACAGGGCGGAAGAGAAGTAATAGACCACCTGCGCCAGCACCCGCGCCCAGTTGATCGAATTGACGCCTGCCAGACGCACGCCATCGCGGAAGGCGAAGTCGTTGAACATATCCTTGACGCGGGCCTGACAATCATCGAAATCGCCATCCATCGCCAGCGCGTGAACGTTCGCCTCTGACGGCGTGGTCATCTGGCGCCGCTGCACATCGGACACGCGGCCATGCGGGTAAAGGATGAACAGATCCACGTTGGCAAGGCCCCGGAACGCCTCCATCGCCGCCGATCCGGTATCGCCAGAGGTGGCGCCGACGATGGTAATACGCTCGCCCGTCTTGGCCAGTGCCGCCTGCATCATCTGCCCGATGAGCTGCATGGCGAAATCC
Source organism: uncultured Pseudorhodobacter sp. (assembly GCA_945957495.1). GTDB lineage: Bacteria > Pseudomonadota > Alphaproteobacteria > Rhodobacterales > Rhodobacteraceae > Cypionkella. The sequence goes on from CAMFLG010000009.1 coordinate 14,823, forward strand.
TTGAAGGCAAGGGTCGGGCCGTGGAACAGTTCCAAAAGGAAGTGGTTCGGCCCCAGTTGCACCAAGGGCGCGCGGGCGGTGTGGCCAAAATTGGCATAGGCCTTGGTCAGCAGCGACCGGAATTCCGCATCCGAAAAGATATCGCCCAGAAACGGGCGCATGACGCGATAGGCGATGTCTTCATAGGGCAGGCCCGCCAGGGCCGCGATATCCTCGCGCATCATCACCGGCACGGTTTCGGGCACATAAAGGCCACCGTCGCGCGCCAGCCCCGTCATCATCGCTTCGCCAAAGTTCAGAACCGGGGCCGCGCCCCTTGTCGAGATATACCGCATCTTTCGCCCTTATTTTGCGCTTTGTCTGATACGCCACAGCAAGGCGACTGTCATCACCGCCCAAGCAGCGGCAAGCAGAAACCATGTGATCGCATAGCCCCAATGATCATTCGGAATAGCGGAGGTATCGACACCCAGCGCCTCTATCCCGTCACCGGTTGGCGCGTTGGCGACAATAAATGTCGGTTCCGTATTCAGAAACGCGGCCATCGCCACCGCATCGCGGGCAAACCACATGCCGGTCTTGGGGTCTGGTGGCGGCGTGAAGGAATCTGCATCACGCGGCCACATCAGATTGCCGGTGATTCTGACCTCGGTCACGCTCAGCGGCTTGGCCTTGTCATCCTCGGCCAGAAAGCCGCGATCGACCAGCACGCGGCGGCCATCGGTGGTTTGCAGGACCGAAATCACCCGCACACCCGCGCCGACCTCTTTCTGGCCGGACAGCACATAAAGATGCTCGCCCGTAAAGCTGCCTTCGGCAAAGACCGGGCGATAGCGGTCAGCCTCGGGGTCGGGCATTGCGGGAACGGCCACCGGCACGCCGCCGATGCGGGCGTTGATATCGGCCAGAAGCGCATTCTTCCAATGCATCCGCTGCACCTGCCACACGCCCAGACCGCACAGCAGCGCCACACCAAAGACGCCGAACACCAGCGCAGACAGAAAACGGAAATTCATCGCAGGGCCTTCAAATGAAACGCGCGGGCCAAGAGGCCCGCGCTTTGGTCAGATCAGGGAAAGCTCAGTGACCGCCCCAGATGTAGACAGCGGCAAACAGGAACAGCCAGACCACATCGACGAAGTGCCAGTACCAGGCAGCCGCCTCGAAACCCACATGCTGTTCAGTGGTGAAATGGCCCTTGTAGGTGCGGATCAGGCAGACCGCGAGGAAGATCGTGCCGATGATGACGTGGAAGCCGTGGAAGCCCGTCGCCATGAAGAAGGTGGACGGATAGATGCCATCGGTGAACCCGAAGGGCGCGTGCATGTATTCGTAAGCCTGGAAGAATGTGAAGAACATGCCCAGGGCAATCGCCAGGATCAGGCCGTTCTTGATGTCCTTGCGGTTGTTGTTGTCATGCACCAGCGCATGGTGTGCCCATGTGGCGGCACAGCCAGAACACAGCAGGATCAGCGTGTTGATCAGCGGCAGGTGCCAGGGATCGAAGGGCACGATGCCTTCCGGCGGCCAGATCCCGTCTTTCAGCGGGCTCATCGGCCATTGGAACGCGCCATCGGCATCCACCGGCGGAATGATCGGATACAGCGCGCTTTTGAAAAACGCCCAGAACCATGCCACGAAGAACATGACTTCCGACATGATGAACATCAGGAAGCCATAGCGCAGGCCGATGCGCACAACGGGGGTATGATCGCCGGTCTGACCTTCGTGGACGACTTCGGACCACCAAGCATACATGGTGTAAAGTACGCCCACAAAGCCGATCAGGCCCATCCAAGGGCCATAGTTGTGCATCCACAACACGGCACCGAACAGCATAATGAAGGCCGATACGGCGCCCGTAAACGGCCAGATCGACGGTGGCAGAATGTGGTAGTCATGGTTCTTGGCGTGGGCCATGGTCAGGTTCCCTCGGTTTTCTTATCGTTAGTCTATCGGCTGCGCGGGGCTTGCGGCAAGCGCCGCCTGCTTTTGCGGAAGCTGGATTTCGTGGAAAGTATAAGACAGCGTGATTTCCTGAATCTGCGACGCCTCTGGATCATTCATGATGGACGGATCGACGTAGAAAGACACCGGCATCACGACGCGTTCATGCGGTTGCAGAACCTGTTCGGTAAAGCAGAAACATTCGATCTTGGTGAAATAGCCGCCGGCCTGATCGGGCACGACGTTATAGCTGGCCTGCCCCGCGATCACCGTATCGGTGGGGTTATAGGCCTCATAAAACGCCAGATTGGTTTCGCCGATGCGCACGGTGGTGGTGTGAACCTGCGGCTTGAACTGCCATGGCATCCCGGCCTCGACCGAGGCGTCAAAGCGGATCTTCACGGTGCGGTCCAGCACCTCATCCGCGCCGACAGAGGAAATGGATGGGGTTCCGGCAAAGCCCGTGACCTGACAGAACCAGCGGTAGAACGGCACAGCGGCAAAGCTGAGCGACAGCATCACCAGCGTGACACTGAACAGGGTCAGGGCGGTTTTCTTTTGCGGCGTCATGGCGATGTTGTCGCGGGTGCAGGTGCGGGCGCCATTTCGGTCATCGGCACGGTGCTGCCCAGACCGCCCGGGGCGTCATTGGCATGCATCAGATCGCCGTTGGCGACCTTCACCAGTGTCAGCGCAAACACCAGCGCCACGAAAGACCCCAGCGCCACGCCAACGCCCAGATTGCGCGAGAAGCGGCGGCGGTGAATTTCATGTTCGGGGGGAAACGACATCTTACCAGCCTCCAATGCCATAGGGGCGCAGCACCATTTCAGCCAGCAGCGCGCCGAAATGCAGGAAGAGGTACAGCAGCGAGAATTTGAAGACCGACTTTTCGACGCGGTACTTGTCCGCCTCGGCCTGAACCTCGTCCCGCTTCCAGATGCGGTAGGCGCCGCGCAGGAATTCCGCGTTCAGGATCAGCGACGTGGCCAGATAGATCGGCCCGCCGATCGAGGTGAAAGAGGTCGCAAGCGCGACCGGCACCAGCAGGATCGTATAGACAAGGATATGGGTGCGGGTGGATTTCTTGCCATGCGTCACCGTCAGCATCGGCACGCCCGCCTTGGAATAATCCTCGTTCATGAACAGCGCCAGCGACCAGAAATGCGGGGGCGTCCACATGAAGATCAGCATGAACATCAAAACCGCTTCGGTCGAGATCGACCCGGTTGCGGCAACCCAGCCGATCATCGGCGGAAACGCCCCCGCCGCACCACCGATGACGATGTTCTGCGGGGTCGAGCGTTTCAGCCACATGGAATAGACGACGGCGTAGAAAAAGATCGTGAAGGCCAGCAGCGCGCCTGCCAGCATATTGGTGGCCAAGGCCAGCATCACCACCGAAATGCCCGACAGCGCAAGGCCGATGGCCAGCGCCTCGCCGGGGGCGACCAGACCGGCGGGCACCGGGCGGCCCTTGGTGCGGCGCATCACGAGGTCAATATCGGCATCCCACCACATGTTCAGCGCGCCCGAGGCCCCTGCCCCCAGCGCAATGAACAAAATGGCGGTAAACGCCTCAACCGGGTGCAGATGCACGGGGGCCACCATCAGGCCGACAAAGGCCGTGAACACCACCAGCGACATCACGCGCGGTTTCAACAACTGCACGAAATCGCCGAAACCGGCTTCCTGGGGCTGCTCGAAGGACCGGATATCGGCCATAGGTTCCTGGCTTTCCTAGACTGCGAAGGCCCCCGTGGGGGCCCTTGGGCACGTTTTTCTTGCGCGGACGCGGGGCTTAGTTCATCGCCAGGGTCAGATTGCCGCCCTTGGCCTGTTCGACCCATGCGTCATAGGCTTCCTGGCTGACCACTTTCACCGTGATCGGCATATAGGCGTGGTCCTTGCCGCACAGGGTGGTGCATTGGCCGAAATAGACGCCTTCACGCTCTGCCTTGAACCACAACTGACCGATCCGGCCGGGGACGCCCGACTGCATCACGCCAAAGGCGGGCATGGCCCAGGCGTGGATCACATCCGCACCGGTGACTTGCACGACGATGGTTTTGCCGATCGGCAGCACAACGGCGTTGTCGGTGGCCAGCAGATATTCGTCAGCCGAGTAACCGGCCGCCGCGAGTTCATCTTTTTCCAGCTTGAGCGCGTCAAACTTCAGCGTCTCGCCATCGGCGGTTTTCACATCGGGGTATTCATAGGACCAGTACCACTGGTTGCCGGTGGCCTTGATGGTAATGTCTGCCGTGGGAATGGTTTGCTGCAGGAAGAGTTCCGGCAGCGAGAACGACCCGATAACGACCAGAATAACCACTGGAATCAACGTCCATGCGATTTCAAGCGGCGTGTTGTGGGTGAAGGTCCGGGGCGTCGGGTTGGCCTTGCGGTTGAAGCGCACGATGATGAACAGCAACAGCAGGCAGACAAAGGCGACGATTGCAGAAATGATGACCAGGATCATGTGGTCCAGCCACTGCAGGCCGGCCGCAAGGTTGGTTCCGGCCGGCTGGTGTTCGGTCCCACCGGGGACAGGCGCACCCACAATCTCCAAAGCTGCTGCCATGGCCGTGCTGGTCTGCACGGCCAATCCCAGACCGGCAGCTGCAACAGCATTGAAAGAGGACATAAGACGCATGTTCATTTCCCGTATCAAAGGGCGGCTTTCACGCCACCTTTTCGGCCATGCCCGGCATTTGGGCAGAATCCCGTTGTTTCTATGGCCCGTGAAACCATATTAGGCGCGATACGACAAGAGAAACGTGCGGCATTTTCGCGCTGCGTGACATAGATCAAGGAAATTCGCGGTCGGTTCAGCGGCGCCGGTGGGATGGCGGCGGTGGAAATGAGGCGCAAGGCAGGCAAAACAAATGACATTTTTGAAATACGCCTTTGCCGCCGCCGTGCTGATTTACCTTGGGATCGCCGCGCTGATGGTCACGTTTCAGCGCCAGTTGCAGTATTTCCCTGCCCAAAAGGCGCTTTTGCCGCAGGCGCTGGGGTTGAAATCGGTGGCGGTCGTGCCGCTGACCGCCGCGGACGGTACGCGGATCGTGTTGTGGTACGCGGCACCGGCCCCGGGCCAGCCGACGAT
>CAMFLG010000010.1 GCA_945957495.1 uncultured Pseudorhodobacter sp.
GTGTAAAAGGCGTATTCCTGCAGCCAATAGATCATCGCCCCAGTGGCGAGGGCGAAGATCACGATGAAACCTGCGACGAGTTTGCCATTCACGGGGCAACCTCGGCATCGCGCCCGGCCTCTGTCAGGCGGAAGGCGTCGGCGCATTTCTTGGCCAGCGCGCGGACGCGGCCGATATAGGCCTGACGTTCGGTGACGGAAATCACGCCGCGCGCGTCCAAGAGGTTGAACAGGTGGCTGGCCTTGATGGTCTGGTCATAGGCGGGGTGGGCCATGATGATGGTCTTGCCGGTCTTGGGGTCAAGGGCGGGGAAATCCAGCAGGCGTTGGCATTCAGCCTCGGCATCCTCGAAATGGCGCAAGAGTTGCGCGGTATCGGCGCCGTCAAAGTTGTGGCGGGAATATTCTTCCTCGGTCTGCCGGAAGATATCGCCATAGGTCAGCGGGATCGGCGATTGTGGGTCGTTGAACGGCATGTCCATGACGTGATCGACGCCCAGCACATACATCGCAAGGCGTTCCAGCCCATAGGTCAACTCGCCCGATACGGGGCGGCAGTCATGGCCGCCGACCTGCTGGAAATAGGTGAACTGCGACACTTCCATGCCGTCGCACCACACTTCCCAGCCCAGACCCCAGGCGCCCAGCGTCGGGGATTCCCAGTCATCCTCGACAAAGCGGATGTCGTGCAGGCTGGCGTCGATGCCGATTTCGGCCAAGGAGCCAAGGTAAAGGTCTTGCAGATCGGCGGGCGAGGGTTTGATGATGACCTGATATTGGTAATAGTGCTGCAACCGGTTGGGGTTTTCGCCATAGCGCCCGTCGGTCGGGCGGCGCGAGGGCTGCACATAGGCGGCGGCCCAGGGCTTGGCGCCCAAGGATCGCAGGGTGGTCGCCGGGTGGAAGGTGCCGGCCCCGACCTCCATATCATAGGGCTGCAGAACGGCGCAGCCCTTGGCCGCCCAGTAGTTCTGCAGCCGAAGGATGATTTCCTGAAAGCTTCGTGGTGCTTTGGCGGTGTCAGCCATGACAGACCTCTTGAAATGCAGCCTCTCCATAGGCAAGAGGCGGCCAAGGGTCAATGCGGGGCGGTGGTTCAGCGGCGATTGCGCGTGCATCCGCCCCCGGCTCTGTTAAGTTTCGGGCAATTGGGCAGTGACAAGATTGGGAATGGAATGGGATTGAGGGTCTTGGCGATCGCCCTTTGGGCGGCATTGGCATGGGCCGGGCAGGCCGCGGCGCAGGATCAGGCTTGGGTGCAGATCGAGGCGCAGCCGTCACTGGCCGAGGCGCAGGATCGTGCGCGGGCCTATGCGGCGCTGTTCCCGGATGTCGCGGGGTTCCGGGTGAGTTCGGGCTGGTACGCGATCCTGTTGGGCCCCTACCCGAAGGCCGATGCAGCAGCGCGTCTGGCGGCGCTGAAACAGGAAGGCATGATCCCCGGCGACAGTTTCCTGAGCGATTCCGGCAAGTTGGGCGAACAGTTCTGGCCCGAGGACGGCGCTGTGGCGGCACCTGCCCCGATGGCCGCGGCAGACCCTGCCCCCGCCGTTGAACCCACAGCCCCCATCGAGCCCGAAGAAACCCTGCAACAGGCCAAGGCCGCCGAAGCCGCCCTGACCGACGCGGACCGCAAGGCGCTGCAAGAGGCGATGGCCTGGTATGGCGTTTATGACGGGGCCATCGACGGTGCCTTTGGCCCGGGCACGCGGAAATCCATGCAGGCCTGGCAAGAGGCGGCCGGGTTCGCGGCAACCGGCGTGCTGACCACACAGCAACGCGGCACGCTTTTGGCGAATTATCAGGCCGACAAGGCCGAATTCGGCTTTGAAACCATCAACGAGGCCGAAGCGGGGATTGAAATTACCCTGCCGATGGGCCTGCTGCAGTTCGACCATTACGAGCCGCCTTTCGTGCATTACAACGAAAAGGATGGCTCTGGCCTGCGCCTGATGCTGATTTCGCAGCCCGGCGACGCCTTCACGCTTTCGGGCCTGTATGACATTCTGCAGACGTTGGAAGTGGTGCCCGCGACGGGCGAGCGCAGCAAATCCAGCGACAGCTTTACCATCAGCGCCGCCTCGGACACGGTGCAAAGCTATGCCTATGCCGAGGCGAAGAATGGCACGGTGAAGGGCTATCTGGTGGTCTGGAAGCCTGCCGATGCCGAACGGATGACGCGGATTCTGCCGGTGCTGAAATCCAGCTTCCGCAGCTTTGGCGATACCGCGCTGGACCCCGGCCTTGTGCCGCTGGACGCTGCAACCCGCGCCGGGTTGTTGGCGGGGCTAGAGGTGAAAACCCCGATCCTGTCACGCTCTGGCTTCTATGTGGATGCGGTGGGCCATGTGATGACCACGACCGAAGCGGTGGCGCAATGTGGCCGCATCACCATTGACCACGACACCGAGGCGAGCGTTCTGAAGGCCGATGCCGCGACCGGGCTGGCCATTCTGGCACCGAAAACCGCGCTGGCCCCGGTGGCCTTTGCGCATCTGCAAACCGGCGAGGCGCGGATCGGGGCAGAGATCACCGTGGCGGGCTATTCCTATGAGGGCCGCCTGCCCGCGCCCGTGCTGACCTTTGGCACGCTGGAAGAGGCCAAGGGCCTGAACGGCGAGGCTGGCATTGCCCGCCTGTCAGTGCCGGTTCTGCCCGGCGACAGCGGCGGCCCGGTTTTGGATGATGGCGGTGCCGTGCTGGGGATGCTGCTACCGACGGCGGTGAACGGGGCAAAGGTCTTGCCGGATGGCGTGGCCTTTGCGGCCTCGGCCCAGACGGTTTCGGATGCGCTGGCGGCAGCGGGTATTGCCGCGACCAGCGCCACGGATGCCAACAGCCACGCCACCCCAGATGCGCTGAACGCGGCCGGGCTGGGGATGACGGTGTTGGTGTCTTGCTGGGAATAATGATTTCGTAGGATGGGCAATATTGCCCATCCTGCGGGTTGGGCTATGGATCAGCCGACGTGATACAGGCTGGCGAACAGCTTGGGGTCCAGGCTTTCGGCGGCAAAGGTCGCGCCTTCGGTCAGCACCGACACAGCGTCATGGCTGTGCAGGCTTTCCTGATGGCTGGCCACGATGCGGAAATCGCCGATCCGGGCATCTTGTTGCAGGGCCAGGCAAAAGCTGCGCGCGGCATCCTCGACAAAGATCGGGTTGGCGGCGTTCAACTCGGCAAAGGCCTGCTCATCCTCGCGCTTGACCATCACCTGCGTTTCGGTCGGCACCGCCGCGCGGGCAAGTTCGATCAGGTCTTCGAACCACAGGCATTTGTCGCCCACCAGTTCCACCGAAATCCGCGCGACAGAGCGTTGCGAATGCGGCGTGGCCAGTTGGCCGCGGGTGCGGCGGGCATGTTCAGACAGTTCCAGACTGCAGGGGCAAGTTGACGAATAGACAAAATCCAGATGCATCAGACGTTTGCGCACCCCGGCCTTGTCCACCAGTTCCAGCGCGATGTCGTAATACTGCCAGCCTTGCAGGCCGGACCGCAAGGAACCGACCTTCACCGGAAAGGAAAACCGCATCTGGATGCGGGCATCGAACGAACCCAGATCCTTCAGATAATCCTCCAGCGCGTGTTCGATCACCTGATAGGAAAAATCCCGTTCGGCATGGGCATAAAACGACCGCATGATGCGGCTCATGTTGATGCCCTTCTTTTCGGCCTCAAGGCTGACGGTGCCCGTGACAGAGGTTTCCAGCGTCAAAGGCCCGTTATCGCGGGTACGATAGCGGATCGGCAGGCGGAAATTGGAAATCCCGACATGCTGGATGATCTGCTTCGCCCCGACGATCAGGCTCGCCGGGCCGTTCTGCAGATCGGGCAGCGAATCCTTGTAGGCGTCGGTCACGGTAAAATCGCCCGGATAGTCGCGCGACATCACCGGATAGCCCTGCCCCACCAAAGCGCCTGCATCGGGGTCCAGTGCCACAATCTCTGCCTCAGTCGCGCGGGCGGCCCAAAGCCGCAGCGTGGCCAAGGCAGCCTCTGCCTCGGCGCGACCGGGTTTGTGGCCCGTATCCGGCATGTGAATGTTCATGGCAGCGCTCCCTTGTTCGGACGCAAGCTTGGAATATAGGCGATCTGTGACGTTTTCCCAAGCCTGTCCGAACCATTACGGCGCAAAGCCGACATCAGATCACCGAAAGCGCCGATTTCAGGTCGGAAATCAGGTCGCCCACGTCCTCCAGCCCCACCGAAAGCCGGATCAGGCCGGGGGTGATGCCCAGCGCGTCCTTCTGCGGTTGCGGCAGGCGTTGGTGAGTCGTGGTGGCCGGATGCGTGGCGATGGATTTGGCGTCGCCAAGGTTGTTGGAAATCTTGATGATCTCCAGCGCGTTGCAGAACTTGAACGCGGCGTCCTTGCCGCCCTTGATTTCAAAGGTCACGAGCGTGCCGCCCGATCCCATCTGCCGCAGCGCAAGGCTGTGCTGCGGATGGCTGGGCAGGCCGGGGAAGATGACTTTCGATATGCGGTCATCCGCCTCCAGCGCCTGCGCGATGGCAAGGGCGGAATCGGCCATCGCCCGACAGCGCAGGTCCAGCGTGGCCATGCCGTTCAGCATGACCCAGGCGGTGAACGGGCTCATCGCGGCGCCGGTGTGTTTCAGATAGGGTTCGGCCACCTTGCGCACGAACTCCTTGGTGCCACAGATCACCCCGCCCAGCGCGCGGCCCTGACCGTCAACGTGTTTGGTTGTGGAATACACCACCACATCCGCGCCCTGCGCCACGGCGTTGGAAAACACCGGGGTGGCAAAGACGTTGTCCACGATCACCAGCGCGCCCACGGCATGGGCGATCTTGGAAACCTCTGTAATATCAACCAATTCCAGCGTCGGGTTCGACATGGATTCAAAGAACACCGCCTTGGTGCCCGGCGTCACCGCCTTGCGCCATTGGTCCAGATCGGCACCGTCCACGAAGGTAACGTTCACGCCATAGCGGGTCAGCACCTCTTCCAGAATATACAGGCAAGACCCGAACAGCGCGCGCGACGACACCACATGATCGCCCGCCCGCAGCATCGCCGTCAGCGCGCCGTTCACCGCCGCCATGCCGCTGGCCGTGGCAAAGGCGTCTTCGGTGCCTTCCAGCGCCGCGATGCGGTCTTCGAACATCCGCGTCGTAGGGTTGCCGTAGCGGGCATAGATGAATTCATCGTCGCCCGCCTTGATAAAGCGTTCTTCCGCACTTTCGGCGGTGGGGTAGGCAAAACCTTGGGTCAGAAAAATCGCCTCGGCCATCTCGCCATATTGGCTGCGGCGCGAGCCCTCATGCACCAGTTTCGTGCGCGTTTTCCAGTCCTTCGTCATTCTTGCCTCCATGTGGCCCGTGCGGCCAAAGAAAAACCCCGAAACCATAAAAGGCTCCGGGGTGCAAACCCTGACCCTTTTAGCGGAATGTTTAACGTGGCCCGCAATCCGGTAACAAAGCGCCACGGGCTGTGGAATAGCCCTGCAAACCGCCGCCGTCAACGCCCCAAACGACGCCCGGCGCGGGAGGGCGGCATCGAAGCCATTGATTCCATCACATTCTTGTTCTGCGATGTTTCACAGAGCGGCCGGGCCAGCCTATTCCTTTTCCGCCTCGACGCTATAGCGTTCGATCACCTTGCTTTGCGCCATAAAGAACAGGAACAAGGCCGCCGTCAGGCCGAAGGTCTTGAAATCAACCCAGATTTCGGTGCTGAAAAACCGCCAGATCACCTCGTTGGCGATGGCAAGACCAAAGAAGAATGTGCACAGGCGACGGGTCAGGATCATCCAGCCTTCGGGCTGCAACGGCAGCGCCTCTTCCATCACCAGTTTCAGATAGGACTGGCCGCGCAACAAACCAACGCCCAGAACGGACCCGAAGGCCAGATACAGCAGCGTCGGCTTCATCTTGATGAAGCGTTCGTCGTTCAGGTAAACCGACAGGCCGCCCATCACCAGCACCAGAACCAGCGTCATCATTTGCATCTTGGACAGATGCCCGGTCAGCCGCCACAGGATCGCGGTGCAGATCACAATGACCGCGACAAAGATCGCCGTCATCACGATAAAGCCGGAATAATCGCGGCCCAGGATTTGATAGGTGCCATCCTTCAGAAACCGGAACCCGGCGAAGAACAGCACGATCGGCCCCAGTTCCAGCGCCAGTTTGACATAGGGATTGATCTTGCGCGGGGTCATGGCGGCTCCTATCGGGTCAGGCATCGGCGCCGACAAGCGCGCGGGCAAAGTCTTGGGGATCAAAGGGTTGCAGATCATCAATCTGCTCGCCCACGCCAATCGCGTGAATGGGCAGGCCGAATTTATCGGCCAGTGCCACCAGAACGCCGCCCTTGGCGGTGCCGTCCAGTTTGGTCATCACAAGGCCCGACACATCGGCGATCTTGCGAAAGATTTCGACCTGGCTGATGGCGTTCTGCCCGGTGGTCGCATCCAGCACAAGGATGGTATTGTGCGGGGCCGAAGGGTCTTTCTTACGCAAGACGCGGACGATCTTGGCCAGTTCCTCCATCAGATCCTGACGGTTTTGCAGGCGGCCCGCGGTGTCGATCATCAAAAGGTCAGCGCCATCGGCCTGCGCGCGGGTCAGCGCGTCAAAGGCCAGGCTCGCCGGGTCAGACCCCTCTGCCGCCGTCAGAACCGGCACCCCGGCGCGGCTGCCCCAGACCTGCAACTGTTCCACCGCCGCCGCGCGAAAGGTATCACCCGCTGCAATCACCACCGATTTGCCCGCCGCCTTGAACTGGCTGGCCAGCTTGCCAATCGTCGTGGTCTTGCCCGATCCGTTGACGCCCACCACCAGCACGACCTGCGGCTTTTGCGGATACAAGGGCAAGGGCCGCGCCACGGGTTCCATGATGCGGGCGATCTCTGCTGCCAAAGCGCCGCGCAATTCAGAGGTAGAAATCCGTTTGCCAAAGCGGCCCTCGGCAATATTGGCGGTGACGCGCACCGCCGTTTCCACGCCCATATCGGCCTGAATCAGCACCTCTTCCAGCCGTTCCAGCATCTCGTCGTCCAGCACCCGGCGCGGCTCGTCGCTGCGCCCGATCAGACGGCCCAGAAGGCCGGGTTTTTCTGCCTGCGGTTCCGGTGCCGCAGCCGGTGCCTCGGCCACCAAAGCCTCTAGCCCCTCGCCGATCTTGTCAGAGGATCGGAACATCCGGTCTTTCAGCTTTTTGAAGAACGACATCGGCACTCCACGCGGGGTAAGGGGCATTGCCCTTCACCTAGTCAATCTGGCGCGATTTTGGAAGGGGCGCGAAAACGCGGCGGCAAAGCCCGTCACTTTGGTGCGAGGCACTGGCCCTTGGCGTTTGTCCTGCTAATCTGCCGCCATGACAACCGCCCTTCGCCCCCTGCCCCTGTGGCTGTTTGCGCTGGCCACCCTTGCGCCCTTGGGCCTGTTCGCACTGGGGCTGTGGCAGGGCGGGATGTGGGCTGCGGCGGCGCTGATTTACATGACCGGATTTGCGGCGGCATTGGATCAGGTCAAGGGCCTGTTCATCGGTGACGCAGACGAAGGGACGGAATTTCCCGCCGCCGATGCGCTGTTGGTTGCGGTGGCGCTCGCCAGTCTGGCCCTGTTGCCAAGCATCACCTGGGCGGTAGCGGGGGCGTCGGGCCTGTCTTTGGCGGCGCGGGTCGGGCTGTTTCTGGCGGCGGGCCTGTGGCTGGGGCAGGTCGCAAACCCTTGCGCGCATGAGCTTATTCATCGATCCGACCGCCACCTGTACCGGCTGGGGGTGCTGGTCTATGCGGTCTTGCTGTTCGGCCATCACGCCTCGGCGCATCGGCTTGTGCATCACGTTCATGCCGCAACGCCGGGCGATCCCAATAGCGCACGTTCCGGCGAAGGGTTCTATGCCTTTGCCTTTCGCGCCTGGTCCGGCAGCTTCCGGCAAGGCTATCTGGCCGAGGCGCGGCGGCGGGGTGCCGGGCGGCTGCACCCTTACGTCAGCTATTTCGCGCTTGCCGGGGCCAGCCTTTTGGCCGGGTTCTGGATCGCGGGTGTGCCGGGGATGCTGGTTTGGGCGGGGCTGGCCGCCCATGCGCAGATGCAACTGTTGCTGTCGGATTATGTGCAACATTACGGGTTGAACCGCCAACCTCTGCCCAATGGCCGCACCGAGCCGATGGCAGAGCGGCACAGCTGGAACGCGCCGCACTGGTTTTCCGCCGCCGTCATGCTGAACGCGCCGCGCCATTCCGATCACCACGCCCACCCGTCGCGCCCCTATCCCGCCCTGCGTCTGCCCGGGCCGGGGGACGCGCCGCATCTGCCCTGGCCGCTGCCAATGGCCTGCACCATCGCGTTGTTTCCGCCCCTGTGGAAACGCGCCATCCGCCCCCACCTGCTGCCTTGGCGCAGCCAACCCCCGGAGACCTTATGATCCGCCAAACCCTGCTTGCGGCCTGCCTTCTGGCCACCGCCCTGCCCGCCATCGCAGCCCCCGCCCTAGCCGAGGACACCCCGATGAGCGCCGCCGCGTTCGAGGCCTTTGTGACGGGCAAAACGCTCAGCTATTCGCTGGCCGGTCAGGTGTTTGGAACCGAGGTTTACAAACCCGACCGCAAGGTGATCTGGGCCTTCACGAAAGAGGAATGCCGCGAAGGCTATTGGTACGACAAGGGCCCCGAAATCTGCTTTGTCTACGAAGACCCGAATGATCCGCAATGCTGGCTGTTCTACACCCGGGCCGATGGCATGTGGGCGCGGTTTGTCGGCGATGCGGCGGATGCGCCCCTGTCGCAAGTCAGCCCGTCGCAAGGCCCGCTCAGCTGTGCCGGGCCGAATGTGGGGGCATAGGGGCGCCACAGCGCTTGGTCATTTCGAACATTCCGGGGGTTTGGGCCGGAACACCGCGATCCTGCAGACGGACGGTTTTTGTGATGGTTGCGGCGCGATGTTAAAGCAGCGCGCCGCAGCAGCCTTCCACTTATCGAACAATCTTTAGAAAAGACTGCCCTGCTCTGGCTCTGCCTTGCCCGCAGGCCTTTTACGGCCCCGTCCGGTCAGGTCCAGCCGCCCATCGGCAAATTCAACCTCGATCGCCAGTGCCTTTTCGGCGGCGGCACGGCTGGTGACAACCGCGCCGTCCCCGCGCACCACGGCATAGCCGCGCCGCAGGGTTTCGGCGTAGCCTAGCGTCGTGCGGGTGCGATCCAACGCCTCCAGCCGTTGTTGCAGCCGCGCCAGCCGCTCTGCCGGGGCTGCCTGCAAGCGGGCGTCAAGCTGCGCCAGCTTGGCCTTGCCGTCGCTGGTCTTGCGGCTGGCATCGGCAATGAGCCGCGTCAGCGCCGGGCCAAGCCGTTTGGACAGGTTCTCGGCCCGGTCGCCATGGCGCTCCAGCCGTCGCGAAAGTGCAGCATCCAGCCGATTAAGTTGCGTGCCGGTCTGTTCGGTCTTGCGGCGGATCAGGGTCAGCAGCGCCTCTGGCCGCAGCCGCCCCGCCACGCCGCCAAAGCCCGCGCGTTTCTTCGCCGCCGCCATGCCCAGCGCACCGCCCAGACGTTGCACAGCCGCATCGTACCGCTGCCGGGGCGTGGCCAAAACAGCCTCCAGGCGGGGCAAGGCGCGGGACAGGTCGCGCAGACGTTGGCCGCGCAGGCCAAGCCCCTGCGCCACGCCCCGGCTTTGCCGGGCGGCCAGCGCATCCAAAGCCGCCAAAAGATCCAGCCGCACCGGCACCGCCAGTTCCGCCGCCGCCGTGGGCGTGGGCGCCCGCAGATCGGCGGCATAGTCGATCAGCGTCGTATCAGTTTCGTGCCCCACGGCGGAAATCAGCGGAATACGGCTGGCCGCTGCCGCGCGCACCACGATTTCCTCGTTGAACCCCCACAGATCCTCCAAAGACCCACCGCCGCGCGCCACGATGATCAGATCGGGGCGCGGGATCGGCCCACCCGGCGCGATGGCGTTAAAGCCGCGAATCGCAGCCGAAACCTCTGCTGCGCAGGCCTGCCCCTGCACCGCCACCGGCCAGATCAGCACATGGCGGGGAAAGCGGTCGCGCAACCGGTGCAAGATATCGCGGATCACCGCACCAGAGGGCGAGGTGACGACCCCGATTACGCGTGGCAGATAGGGAATCGGCTGTTTGCGCGCGGGGTCGAACAGCCCTTCCGCCGCCAGCGCCGCCTTGCGCTTTTCCAGCATCGCCATCAGCGCGCCCGCCCCCGCCGGGGCCACATCATCGACGATCAGCTGATATTTCGACTGGCCGGGAAAGGTGGTCATCCGCCCGGTGGCAATCACCTCCATGCCTTCCTCTGGCCGCACCTGCATCTTGGCGACCTGCCCCTTCCAGCTGACCGCATCCAGACTGGCGCGATCATCCTTCAGCGCGAAATACAGATGCCCCGAGGCCGGGCGACTGACACGCCCCACCTCGCCGCGCACGCGGACAAAGCCAAATTCGCCCTCAATCACCTTTTTCACCGCCCCCGAAAGCTCGGACACGGTGAATTCCGGGGAATTGGACGGCGCGGGGGAATCCTCAAAAAGATCGCTCATTCAGTCCCCTCCACAGCCACCGCCGCAGCCATCACTACCGGAGGAATCGCCCCCACCGCAACCCGAACCACCGTCACCGGGGGCACCATAGGCCCAAAGGCCCTGCGATGAGCCCCATAGGCCCAGGATCACCGCGCCCACGAGCAAGATTATGAAAACCAGCTGGTTATGGAAATACATGGCCCCGACCATACCCACGGCAAGCAGGCTTCGCCCGACCTTTGCTCCAGCAATATCGCGCAGCACTTCGGGCGAGGGCCAGACGCCTTTCGGTGGGTCGATGCCGAACTCTGTACGGTAAAGGTCCAGCGTTGCCTGATAGGCGTTGTCCTTGTGGGCGGCGGGGCGGCCCGGAATGTGGTGCAGGGTTTTGCCAAGGATCGTTGGGCAGAACTCGGTCATATAGGCCCGGGTATCCAACAGATGCTGATGCCAGACCCGGTCGATCAACGGCGATGGCGCAAGGATCTGGTTGCTGGTTGCAACAAGATAGACATAGCGGCGGTACTCATCGACCGCCGTTGCGGCCCGGTCAGGGGTCATCACCGTTTCCGCGCCGATCTGCGTGGCCAAAGAGCGGCCATCGCTCATCGGAAACCCGTAGGCCTGCAATCGTGCCCACAACGCCTTGTCACGCATCCTTGCCTCCTGTTGCGGCAAACCCTATGACGCCTCTATCCAAAGGCCAAGCGGGGGCGTGCGATGAATATCCTCATTCTGGGAAGCGGTGGGCGCGAACATGCGCTGGCCTGGGCGGTGAAGCAGAACCCGAAATGTGATCGGCTGATCGTGGCGCCGGGCAATGCCGGGATCGCGCAGCTGGCGGAATGCGCGGATTTCGACATTCTGGACGGCGCGGCGGTGGTGGATTTCTGCGAAGACAACGCCATCAGCTTCGTCATCGTAGGGCCAGAGGCGCCGCTGGCTGCCGGTGTGGCCGATGCGACGCGGGCGGCGGGGTTTCTGACCTTTGGCCCCAGCGCCGCCGCGGCCCGGCTGGAGGCATCGAAGGCCTTCACCAAGGAAATCTGTGATGCCTGCGCCGCGCCGACAGCGGCCTATGCCCGCTTCACCGAGGCTGCGCCAGCGCGGGACTATATCCGCCGCATCGGCGCGCCGATTGTGGTCAAGGCCGATGGGCTGGCGGCGGGCAAGGGCGTGATTGTGGCGATGACAGAGGGTGAAGCCCTTGATGCCATTGACGATATGTTCGGCGGGGCCTTTGGCGGTGCGGGCGCCGAGGTGGTGATTGAAGAATTCATGACCGGCGAAGAGGCCAGCTTCTTTGTCCTGACCGACGGCGTGAACGCGCTGCCGATCGGCACCGCGCAGGATCACAAGCGGGTGGGCGATGGCGACACCGGGCCGAACACCGGCGGCATGGGCGCCTATTCGCCCGCGCCGGTGCTGACCGATGCGATTGCCGACCGCGCAATGCGCGAGATCGTGCTGCCGACGATCCGCGAAATGGCGCGGCGCGGCACGCCCTATCAGGGGGTGCTTTATGCAGGCCTGATGATCAAGGACGGGCAAGGCCGGTTGGTGGAATACAACGCCCGCTTTGGCGACCCGGAAACGCAGGTGCTGATGATGCGGCTGGGCGCGCAGGCGCTGGATCTTTTGCTGGCCTGCGCCGAGGGGCGCTTGGCCGAGGCCAAGGTGAACTGGGCCGATGACCATGCGATCACCGTGGTGATGGCGGCCAAGGGCTATCCGGGTGATTACCAGAAGGGCAGCGCGATCCACGGGTTGCACCGCCTGCCCGAAGACAGCCGCCATATGTGCTTTCACGCCGGAACGGCAGAGAAAGACGGGCAGATCGTGGCCAATGGCGGCCGGGTGCTGAACGTCACCGCGCGCGGCGACACATTGGCCGATGCGCGCAACCGCGCCTATGCGATGATCGACCATATCAACTGGCCAGAAGGCTTCTGCCGGTCTGACATCGGCTGGCGCGCGCTCTAGGAGGCGAGTTTGGACCGGCGTCGCATTGCAAAGGGCGAATTTCGCAACAGGCAGGCCGAGTGCTTAGCCGTCGAATTTTCTAATCTTGTTGAATACGACATGGGCGCAACAACAAAGTTCCTTGAATTGGCTTGTGATACTTTTGAGTGTTTGCCGGAAGATCACCTCCATCGACTTTTCCCTTTCAGGCCGCAGGCGAATAGCGGCGGGAATCTTGCCGTTGGTGAGGAAAATGCGAAGGGGAATGGCTTACCCGCGCCTTTGCAAGCGCGATGGATCGCTTGGCGCGGTATCTGGGACGCCCTGCAAGACCGCAACCCCCGGTTGTATCTTGCCGATATGATGTCATCCATCGGCGAATCCCATAACGCGTCTTCGTGGCCGTATTCTCGGGAAGACCTGATCGAGGACTGGGTCGCGACCGGAGGCATAGAACACCCACCCTTTGGCGACTGTTACGAAATCGTTACCCCAGAGTTCTACTCCCATCTCCGCCACCTGCGAAGCCAAGTCGGGGGTTGGGTTTGCTGGTCTGATTCCCTTGAACGGGTTGAATTCTTGCCAGAGGCCATGTGGGAAGAACGCAAAGCACAAATGCGCGGTGTGCGGGAAGACGGGCAACGCAGATCGCGAGAGATAGCGGCTTGGATGGCCAAACACTGGGGGCCGGATCGCGACAAAGACTGATCCTATCCGGCCTGTTGCGTCGCATTGGGCTAACTTGCCTTTAGGCGTCTTGACGAAACCTCAGTCAACTGCCGGAAAGCGGGGCTTTTGCGGCAGATTTCGACTACAAAGGTCACAGCGGGCTTCGTAAGAACGGAAGAACGCGAAAGGAACCACCATGATCGTCCGCGACAAACCCGGCATCTTGCAGTTGATGTTTTCGATGCGGGGCTCGGTTTTGCCGCACATCCTGCGTCCCTTGGCGGTGCTGGTGGCGGTTTCGGCGGCGACGGTGCTGATCGACCGCAGCCTGTTCAAACTGCCCGAGTCCAACGTGGCACCGTTTTCGGTGCTGGGCGTGGCGCTGTCGCTGTTTCTGGGGTTTCGCAACAACGCGGCCTATGACCGGTGGTGGGAGGCGCGCAAGCTGTGGGGCGGGCTGGTGGCCGATCTGCGCAGCCTCGCGCGCGAGTTGGATCTGTTCTTGACCGACACCGACACGCGCAAACATCTGCTGCGCCTGTCACTGGCCTTCCTGCACCTGCACCGGCTGAACCTGCGCCGCTTGTCCCCCGATGAGGCCGCCAAGGCGCCGCTTGCCACAGCCGGAATCGACGCATCCGCCGCACATCCGCCCTGCGCGGCCTTGGATGCGATGAATGCCACGCTCTCCCAAGCCTTGCGCGATGGCCGGATTGACGGCTTTGGCGCGCGCGCATTGTCGGCGCGGCTGGGTAGCATCGCGCTTAATCAGGCGGGGTGTGAGCGGATCGCGACAACGCCCTTGCCTTACGTCTATTCGCTGCTGATCTTCCGCACCGTCTATCTGTATTGCCTGTTGCTGCCACTGGCGATGATCGGGCCAGAGGGTTGGCTGACACCCTTGTTCGTCGGGCTGGTGGCCTATGTGTTCCTGGGCCTTGCCGAAGTGACCGAGGATCTGGCGCACCCTTTTGGCGGCACGCAGAACGCGCTGCCCTTGGATGCGATCTGCCGCACGGTTGAAATCAGCCTTGCCCCGCATCTGGGGCAAGAGCCGCCTGCACCCTTGAAACCGCAGGATTATTACCTGAGCTGACGCAACGACCCTTCGGGTCGCCTTGGAGACATTGGTGCCGTGCAGCATGCCGAAAGGCGCCGAATCTGCGCTGATCTACCCGAAAAGGAACGTCGCCCATCGCCAGATCACTTGCATGCCAGATCGCGCCGTGATTGAAATATAGGGGTCGCTTTAACGTAATGAGGGCACATGCCGACTCCTACGCTTGACGGTCCAGTTGTTACAATTCCTTCTAATTTGCCGCAATACGACACCGCTTTCGCGCCCCTGTCGGGCGGCAGGTCCGTCCTAAGCTATGCAGACCAATTCTACAGCGTCGACGGCGATCCCGCGCATGTCTTTGTTACTTTGGTAAATTCCGCAACCGGCCAGACCTCGGAACCTGTCCAGCTTTCGGCTGCAGGGATGGAAGATCAGATCACTGTGACCGATTTGGCAGATGGTCGTTTTTTAGTTGGTTGGCGGACCCTGACCGGAGGCGTCAGCAACATCAAGGGCAGAATATTCAATCCAGACGGCACTGCCGCAGGAAACGGATTTGCGATTTCAAGCCCGCATACCTATTGGCTATATAAGACCGAATTCATCACCCTGGCAGATGGTCGTGTTCTTGCCACATGGCACGATGGTGGGGACTATTTCTCCAATGTCCCTCAACGCCTGAACGCACAATTTCTATCTGCTGACGGGCAGAAGATAGGTGATAATTTTACCATTGCGTCAGATCGGACGTCTATTGATTTCTTCCCGAGAATTTCGGCATTGGCACAAGGTGGGGCGGTAATCGCCTGGTCCTACCAAAGCACGGACAGCAATCGGATCAACATAAAGATCGTTGACGACACCGGAATTGCGCAGGCTTTGCCGATTGTGCTGAAATCCGCGACGTTGACTTCGAACTACATGTTTACACCGGGCTTGAACCATTTCTCGATCACCGGATTGAAGGATGGCAATTTCATTGTTGCCTGGTCGGAAACCAGTGGAACCGGCGGTGATGTGGATTCCACCTCGATCCATGCGCAGATCTTCGGCAAGGATGGCGTAACATCGGGCGGCCAATTCCTGATGAATACGTCAACCACCGGATCTCAGAATAATGTCAATGTGCTCGCGCTGGACAACGGCGGCTTCGTTGCTGTCTGGACGGATTCAACGGGCAACCTCATCACGGCTGCAAAAGGGCAATTCTTTCTGGCCGACGGCACGAAATCCGGTGACGAGTTTGTTGTTGCTGCGAACGGTCAGGTCGGAGATCTCTATGGGTTTGACGGTTTCAAGCTTTCACAGATGGACTCGGCTCACATCGTTGTCGATTGGTTCAACTCCACAAGCCGGTATCAGATCATAGATACGCATTTCACTTTGCTTCAAACCGGAACGGACGCAAATGATGCGATGAAGGGCACGCTGCTGAACGACACCATTCATGGCGGCATCGGCGATGATACGATCACCGGAAATACTGGCAATGACGCGCTTTTTGGCGACGTTGGGAACGACAGCATCAGTGGTGCCGACGGGGGCGACAGCATCGCAGGCGGGGAAGGCAATGATGTTGTCTATGGCGGGGTTGGCGATGACCGGATGTTCGGCGAGGCCGGAGATGACAGCCTCAGGGGCGATGAGAACAACGACTTTCTGAGTGGCGGCGATGGGAATGACACCCTGGACGGTGGCGCGGGCAGGGATAATCTGTTTGGCGCGGGTGGGAATGATCTGCTTGACGGCCGGGGCGGCAAAGACCTGATCTATGCTGCCGACGGGAATGATACTTTGAACGGTGGCGGAGGTTCTGACGCGCTGTTTGGCGGTTTGGGCAAGGACAAGCTTGACGGCGGGAATGGCAACGATGAATTGACGGGTGGCGCTGACAAGGACTGGATGTCCGGGGGCGCGGGCGAAGACAGTTTCGTTTTCAAGGCCGCAACGGATTCAGCTGTTGGCCCGAATGCAGACGTGATCTACGATTTCACCCATCTGAGTGACCACATCGTGCTGACGGCATTTATGGCTGGTGGCAGTTTTATCGACGATGCCGCATTCAGTGCGCCAGGTCAGGTCAGATACGACGGCGCGACCGGCATCGTGTCGGCGGATGTAAATGGCGACGGCAACGCCGATTGGCAGGTCATATTGCACAACAAACCGGTGCTGAGCGCCGCTGACTTCATCTTCTGAACTTGGGTGCGGAGGCGCGCGTGGCACCGCAGCACATTGCTCGTGCGAACTCGGAACGGTGGTCACGCAGACTGCCACAGGTGCAAGGGCGACATGCGCGGGCTTTTCTTGGATTGGTGGCGGTCCATCCGGGTCAGGATGCCGCGCAGGAAGGCCATCGCCTCGACCACATGCGGGCCCTTGTTCATCATCACGCATTCGGCGCGCTGGCTCATCGCGGCGTCGGTGATTTCGGCGCGGGTGGCCTGACCCTCTTTCACCATGGTTTCCAGCACTTGCGTCGCCCAGACCACCGGCACCTGCGCCGCCTCACACAGCCACAGGATTTCTTCCTGAATCTCGGACAGACGCTCAAAACCGATCTCCACCGCCAGATCGCCGCGCGCGATCATCACGCCCACGGGCACGCTGCCGCCTGCCTCGACAATCAGGTCGGGCAGGTTTTGCAGGCCCAAGGGCGTTTCGATCTTCAGCACGATAGCGGGCAGGGCCGCACCCGGGGCGGCCCGGCTGCGCATGGCGGCGATCAGGGCCTGCACATCCTCCACGGTCTGCACGAAGGAAAACGACACCACATCGGCGTGACCCACCACGAAATCCAGCGCCGCCAGATCGTCTTGGGTCAGCGCCGCCACCCGCAGGTTCGATCCGGGCAGGTTGACCCCCTTTTCCACCCTGATCTTGCCGCCCTTTTCCGGCGCGCGTGTCACCGTCAGTTCCGCCAGACCCAGGGACAGGTCATCGACCTTGGCCCAGATCCTGCCATCGTCAATCGACACCACAGAGCCCACCTGCAACGCCTCGACCAGCGCGTCATGGCTTAGCATGGCGCTGAACAGATGCTTGGGCGCATCGGTCAGGTTCTGCACCAGCGCAAAGCGGTCGCCGGGGTGGAAGGACCGCTTCTCGCCGCCGGCCTTCTTGCCCGCCGCAAGCGCCGTCACGCGGAATTTCGGCCCGCCCAGATCCATCGACACCGGGAATTTGCGGCCCGACTCTGCCTCAATCGCGCGGATGCTGGCGATCATGGCACCCCAGATTTCGGCATCATCATGCGCGCAGTTGATGCGAAAGCAATCCACGCCTGCGGCAATCAGCCCGCCGATCAGCGCGCCGCCATCCGTGCCCGCCCCTGATGGCAGCGTGACCATGACGCGGGTGCGCGGATCATCCGCCTCTTGCGCGCCAAACAGCGCATCGCGGCGGGCCAGCAGCACAGAGTCGCCCGCCTCGAACGCCGCGGGATCGGGGTAGTCCTGCGCGCCCTGCCCGGCGATGCGCGACAGCGCCGCAATCACCGCCTTGACCGAGGCACCAACATGTGCGTCCAGCCGCCCCAGCGTGGACAGGCCCAGCGTGGACAAGGGCGCCTGCAGATCCGACAGGTCGGTCGCCCGCAGCGCCAGCCATTGCGCCAGATTGCTGGCCGAGGCGACAAACTCTGCCCGTTCGATCCGGGGCAGCCAGTCTTGCAGCCGGGCCGCCGCCTGCGTGGCGATCTGGTCCTGCAGGCGCGTCATCTGCGCCAGAAGGTGGTTGGCCCGCAGTTGGGGATCGGTTTGCATGTGACGGCTCCTCGGGTGCATCAGCGATTGGTCTATGCCGCCTGCGCTACACCAGATTTGCGATGGATCAATGAAGGTCGCGGTGTCACCAAAACTTCATATTGCGCAAAGGCCGCACGGCCAGTGCTTGCCCCCGCCCCCGCATCTGTTATGAAGCAGCCGATTTTGGACGGGCTTTCGGCAAAGGGCTGAACCATGCCACTTTTGGTAATGAAATTCGGAGGCACTTCGGTGGCCGACCTCGCGCGCATCGAGAATGCCGCGAAAAAGGTCAAGGCCGAGGTGGAGCGTGGCTATGACGTGATCGTCATCGTGTCGGCCATGTCGGGCGAAACCAACAAGCTGGTGGGTTTTGTCGAAGGCACCTCCAAGCTATATGACGCCCGCGAATATGACGCGGTCGTTGCCAGTGGCGAGAATGTGACCGCCGGGCTGATGGCGTTGCGCCTGCAGGAAATGGATATTCCCGCCCGCAGTTGGCAGGGCTGGCAGGTGCCGATCAACACCACCTCGGCGCATTCCAGCGCGCGCTTTGTGTCGATCCCGCGCGCCAACATTGACGCCAAGTTCGCCGAAGGTTTCAAGGTGGCGGTCGTTGCCGGGTTCCAGGGCGTGTCAGCCGAAGGCCGCATCACCACGCTAGGCCGCGGCGGGTCTGACACCACCGCCGTCGCCTTTGCCGCCGCCTTTGGGGCTGAACGTTGCGACATCTACACCGATGTCGACGGCGTCTACACCACCGACCCGCGCATCACCAAGAAGGCGCGCAAGCTGGACAAGATCGCGTTTGAAGAGATGCTGGAACTGGCATCCCTGGGTGCGAAAGTGCTGCAAACCCGGTCGGTTGAACTGGCGATGCGCTACAAGGTGCGCCTTAGGGTGCTGTCCTCGTTCGAGGATACCGACGAAAACTCTGGAACGCTTGTCTGCGACGAGGATGAAATCATGGAATCGAAAGTTGTTTCTGGCGTCGCCTACAGCCGGGATGAGGCGAAAGTGACCCTTTTGCGCGTCGAGGACCGCCCCGGCATCGCCGCCGCGATCTTTGGTCCGCTGGCCGAGGCCGGGGTGAACGTCGATATGATCGTGCAGAACATTTCCGAGGTGGAGGCCGGCAGCGGCAAGGGCGCCACCACCGACATGACCTTTTCCTGCCCGACCAATCAGGTCGCCCGCGCGCAAAAGGCGATGGAGGATGCGGTGGCATCCGGCACGATCACCTATGATGATCTGATCGTCGATGCAGAGGTGGCCAAGATTTCGGTGGTGGGCATCGGTATGCGCAGCCATGCCGGGGTGGCCGCCAAGATGTTCGAGGCGCTGTCGAAAGAGAACGTCAACATCAAGGTCATCGCCACGTCCGAGATCAAGATCTCGGTCCTGATCGACCGCAAATATATGGAACTGGCCGTACAGGCGCTGCACGACGCCTTTGATC
>CAMFLG010000011.1 GCA_945957495.1 uncultured Pseudorhodobacter sp.
GTGGGCTCGAGATGTGTATAAGAGACAGGGGTTGGCGCGCGGTTGTCGTCGCATCCGGATGTCGAG
This sequence comes from uncultured Pseudorhodobacter sp., assembly GCA_945957495.1. Classification (GTDB taxonomy): domain Bacteria; phylum Pseudomonadota; class Alphaproteobacteria; order Rhodobacterales; family Rhodobacteraceae; genus Cypionkella. The sequence continues at coordinate 67 of CAMFLG010000011.1, forward strand.
ATGATTTCTTTCACCGGGTCCACCCGTGCGGGGCGCGCGATTTCCAAAGCGGCGGCGGAAACGCTGAAGCGCGTCACGCTGGAACTGGGCGGCAAGGGGGCGAACCTGATTTTCGCCGATGCCGATGACCGCGCCGTGGAACGCGGCGTGCGCCACATGATGAACAACTCTGGCCAATCCTGCAACGCGCCCAGCCGGATGCTGGTGGAACGTCCGGTCTATGACCGCGCCGTTGAAATCGCGGCGCAGGTAGCCAATTCGATCAAGGTTGGCTCGGCGCATGAGGCGGGCAAGCACATTGGCCCGGTGGTCAACAAACGCCAGTGGGATCAGATTCAGGGGTATATCCAGAAGGGTATTGACGAGGGCGCACGGCTGATCGCGGGCGGGCCGGGCCTGCCCGAGGGGTTCAACCGGGGCTTTTACGTCAAGCCGACGGTGTTTGCCGATGTGAAACCCGGCATGACCATTGAACGTGAGGAAATCTTCGGCCCGGTTCTGGCGATGATCCCGTTTGATACCGAGGAAGAGGCAGTGGCGATTGCCAACGACACGCCCTACGGGCTGACCAACTATGTGCAAAGCCGGGACGGCGCGCGGCGCAACCGGCTGGCGCGGCAGTTGCGGTCGGGCATGGTGGAAATGAACGGCAAATCGCGCGGCGCGGGGGCGCCGTTCGGCGGGGTGAAAGCCTCGGGCCGGGCGCGCGAGGGCGGCACCTGGGGGCTGGAGGAATTCCTGGAGGTCAAGGCGATCTCGGGTTGGGATTCGGCGCTTGATACCGCAGCGGAGTAAGGTGAACGGCCCCGGATTTCCGGGGCCGATCCATTTTAGCGGCTGGTCTTGGTTTGGGCTGTGCGGGAAAACTTGACACTTGTGTCGATTCGCGTTTTCCTGCCCTGAACCCTTGCAGGAGCCGCCATGACCTCGCATCCTCGTCTGCTTTCGCCCTTGACCCTGCGCGGCCACACCCTGCGCAACCGCATCGTGTTCGGCGCGCACACCAACAACATGTCGGATCAGGGCATTCCCGGCCCCCGGATGGAGGGGTATTTCGTAGAGCGCGCGGTTGGCGGGGCAGGGATGATCGTGACAGAACCCGTGCCGGTGCATCGCACCGGGGTGCTGACGCGGGGCAACCTTTTGCATTCCAGTGATGAGATTATCCCGCATTTCCAGCGTATTACGGATCGGGTGAAAGAGGCGGGCGCGGTGATCTGCCAGCAACTGTACCATGTTGGTGCGCATGGTGATTCCGACCTGTCCTTTGCACCGCACTGGTCGCCCTCGGGTGGGCCGTCCTACCACGATTCGGATGGGTCGCACCGGATGACCGAGGCCGAGATCCTGGAATTGCTGGAGGCGCATCTGCAGGCGGCGATCCGCGCGAAAAAGGCGGGATTCCAAGGGGTTGAGGTATGGGCTGCCTATCATTCCCTGCTGGATCAGTTCTGGACCCCGTGGAGCAATACCCGCACCGATCGTTGGGGTGGGTCGTTGGAAAACCGTACCCGGTTTTCCCGCATGCTGATCGAAGGTATCCGCCGCGCCTGTGGTGAGGATTTCATCATCGGGCTGGCGATCAGCTATTCCAATGCCTATTCCGTGACACTTTCAGCAGAAAACTTGTGTGAAATCATCGCCTTGCATGATGCGACCGGGCATGTGGATTATGTGACCTGCGGCTATGGCAGCTATCTGGATTTTGAGGGCATCATCCCGGCCTTCACGATGGGGGAAAAGCTGACCACGCCGATGACGGCGCAGCTGAAAGCCCTGACAAAGCATGCGGTTATCACCTCGGAAGCTGGGGTGCGCACGCCGGAAAATGCCGAAACCATCATTTCCAGCGGCGAGGCCGATCTGGTGTCTATCGTGCGCGGGCAGATCGCCGACCCGCATCTGGCGCGCAAAACCATCGAAGGCCGGGCCGAGGATATTCGCGGCTGCATTTCCTGCAACCAGATGTGCTGGGGCCGCCGGTCGCGCGATTACTGGATTTCCTGCCTGATCAATCCGTCGGTGGGCCGGGAATGGGAATGGGGCGGGGATCGGTTCGAGAAGGCCGCCGCGCCGAAATCGGTGCTGGTGGTGGGGGCTGGACCGGCTGGGCTGGAGGCCGCGCGTGCGGCGGCAGAGCGCGGTCATCGCGTTGAAATCGTTGAGGCTTTGCCGGTGGTCGGCGGCCAGTTTCGCCTTGCCGGGATGCAACCGCGCCGGGCGCAGATCCTGGATCTGATGGGCTGGTATGAGGCGCAGTTTGCCAAGCTGGGCGTTACCTTGCGGCTGAACACCTATCTGGACGCCGACGACATCGCCGCGCATCCGGCAGATGTGGTGATCCTGGCCACCGGTTCCTTGCCGGATGAAACCGGCTTTCAACGCTGGCTGCCGGCAGAGCCGAACCTGCCCGGCATCGAGGCGGGCGGCGTCTGGTCACCCGAAGCGGTGCTGCGGCGCGAGGCGCGTTTGGGCGATTCTGTGGTGATTTATGATGAGGGCAGCAACTGGCGCGGGGTTGGCACGGCCTGGGCCTTGGCAGAACAGGGCAAGAAGGTGACGATTGTGACGCCAGAGGCCTTTGTGGGCAAGGAAATCGCGCGCACCTCGGCGGATGGCTCGGCGCGGCGGCGGCTGGCACAGTTGGGTGCGAAAATGCTGACCGAACATTGCATTAGCCGCTGGCATGGCAATGGCGTGACGGTGCGCAGCCTGCTGACCGGGGCGGAGGAGACGCTGCCCGCCTCGGCCTTGGTGATGTGCACCACCAACCGCAGCTTTGATCCCTTTCCAGAGGGTTTTGTGGGCAAGGCGACGCATCGCATCGGCGATTGCGCGGCGCCACGGCTGGCCGCCTATGCCTTTCACGAAGGGCGGAAACTGGCGCTGTCGCTTTAGCCAACCCGGGCGAATGTGGCGGCGGAGGACAGCTTCCACGGGCCAGAGAAGCGCGGCGATGACTCTGGATCGACAAGCAACTGGCCGGGGTGCAGTTGTTCGTACTGCTCAGAGAAGGAGATCACCGAATCGGAATTTCCACGCCGGTTGAAATGGTGCGGCCGCAGTTCGGACGGGTGGGTCAGGCCCGCCGCCGCAACCAGTTCGCCCAGGGCGTGCAAGGTGTTGTGGTGAAAGTTCGCTACACGTTCGGCCTTGTCCGGCACCACCACGGCGCGCTGGCGCAGCGGGTCTTGCGAGGTAACGCCGGTCGGGCACATGCCGGTGTGGCAGGACTGCGCCTGAATACAGCCCACCGCGAACATGAAGCCGCGCGCGGCATTGCACCAATCCGCCCCCAAGGCCATCACCCGCGCCATGTCGAAGGCCGAGGTGATCTTGCCCGAGGCCGCGAGTTTGATGCGGTCGCGCAGGCCGACACCGATCAGGGCATTGTGCGCAAAGGTCAATCCATCGCGCAGCGGCATGCCGACGTGATCCATGAATTCCAGCGGGGCCGCGCCCGTGCCGCCCTCTTTGCCATCAATGACGATGAAATCCGGGGTGATACCGGTTTCCAGCATCGCCTTGCAGATGGCCATGAATTCCCAGGTGTGGCCGATGCACAGCTTGAAGCCGGTGGGTTTGCCCCCCGACAGGCTGCGCAGGCGGGCAACAAATTCCAGCAATCCGGCGGGGGTTGAAAATTCGGAATGGCTGGCGGGCGAGATGCAATCCTCGCCCATCGGCACGCCGCGGATGATCGAGATTTCTTCGGTGACTTTTGCCGCAGGCAACACGCCGCCGTGGCCCGGTTTGGCACCCTGCGAAAGCTTGACCTCGATCATCTTGATCTGCGGATTGGCGGCGGCTTTGGCAAAATGGTCCGGGTCAAACCCGCCCACGGCATTGCGCGCTCCAAAGTAGCCAGAGCCAAGTTCCCATACCAGATCGCCCGCATATTCGCGGTGATAGGGGGAAATGCCGCCTTCGCCGGTGTCGTGGAAAAAGCCACCGGTCTTGGCCCCCTTGTTCAGCGACCGCACGGCATTGGCCGACAGCGCACCGTAACTCATCGCCGAGATGTTCAGAAGCGACGCGGAATAGGCGGCAGGCCCATGGCCGACGGTGACGCGCATTTCGGAAAACGCGGCGGGCTGTTTCGGGGCAAGTGAGTGGTGCAGCCATTCGTATTGTTCTTCATAGACGTTCAGCATGGTGCCAAAGGGGCGTTTATCCAGTTCCTTCTTGGCGCGCTGATAGACGATGGCGCGTTTGTCGCGGGGAAAGGGGGCGCCGTCCTTGTCACCTTCAAAGAAATACTGCCGGATTTCGGGGCGAAAATCCTCCAGCAGAAAGCGCAGATGCGCCGCGATCGGATAGTTGCGCAAGATGGCGTGGCGGGTCTGGAACAGATCGTGGATGCCAAGCGCGAACAAGGCGGCCGTCACCAGCGCCAGCACCGTCATCACGCCCTGCCAGTCTGGCCAGATCCTGCCCAGCCAGAGGAAGCCAATGCTTAGGCTGAGGGCAAGCCAGAGGGGCGCGTAGCGAAGTTCGAACAGGGTGCGAATTCTTGGCATGGCTTTCCCATTGCAGCAAGTGGCGGGCGCCGCAGTCTTATGCCGCCCGGATTGACCGCAACATAGCGCGGCAATGTCACAGCGTCATGGAACTTCGCTTTGCGCCCTTAAAGCCTGTCTGTTTAACACGGAATCGAAAATCGCTGCCTCTCGCTGCGCTCGACCGCGAATTTCGATCCGCATGTTTCTATGAAAATCAGACAGGCTCTAGGGCGACGCGGGGGGCGCAAGCGCCTTGGAAATCGGATCGGGCGCGATGCTGGTCTGGCCGCGGAAGGGTTCGTCCATCACAAGGATCAGGGCAATCACAAGGCCGATAGAGCCGATGTGCAGCGTAATCAGGCACACGCTTGCCGGGTCTATCGGGTGGCGGCCGTTCATGATCATGGCCCCGAACAGGAAGGCGCCGATCGTCCACCAGAACACCCGCGCCACGGATTTTGTGGCGCTTTCCAGCCGCCCCTGCCGCAGATCCTGTAACTTGTCCATCTGCGACTTCAGCGCCGCGGCAGAGCGGGGGGCGCTGACCGCTACGGCATCGACGGATTCAAGCAGGCCCAGCAAAGCGGCTTCGCTTTCTGCGGAAAGGCCGGGGTTGTTGGCCCCCAGCGCGGGCCAGTCGGAATCGACCACGGTTTTTGCATAGGCGCGCAGCGCCTGCCGCGCGGCGAGGGATTCGGAAACCTTGGCCACCTTCAATTCCAGATCAAGGCGGGCCATCGTGCTTGCCTCGCGCAGGGCGGCGTCATCTGCCTTGCCAAGATTTCCGCGCACGTCATTCAACACCATCGCCAGAACAAACACGGTGAAGGCCAGGAAGCTGCCGTTGACGAGTTCGGCAAGCTTGGTGTGCTGGTCATTCCCGGCGCTGCCGTTCTTGAAGAACAGCCGACGCGACAGCGCAGCGATGATCAGCGCAATTGACGCCAGAAGGAACGCGCCGGACGCAAGGATGATGCCATCGGGCAGATATCCCAGCGCATTCATGAACCAACTGATCAATTCCGGCACCTTTGGCTGACTTTTGGGGGTAAGCTAGCCAGATGCGCTCTGGAAGGCCAGCGATCTTCGCCAGATCAAACGCGATCAGAAAGGGCAGGGGGCGGTGAAGCTGATCCAGTCGCCGCGGCCTGGGTGGTGCAGCGACAGGGTTTCCGCATGCAGCATCAGGCGGTGAAAATCCCGCGCTGCGCCCGTGGCATAGATCGGGTCGCCTAAGATCGGATGGCCCATCGCCAGCATGTGAACGCGCAATTGGTGGCTGCGCCCGGTCAGCGGCGACAGGCGCACGCGGGTCGTGGTGGCGTCGTGGCTGATCACCTGCCAGTCGGTCTGTGCGGGCCGGCCATGGGTGTGATCGACCATCTGGCGCGGGCGGTTGGGCCAATCGGCGCACAAGGGCAGGTCGATATGGCCGTGATCCGGCGTTAACTGCCCGTAAACGACTGCAATGTAGGTTTTCTTGGCACGCCGCTTTTCAAATTCCTGTCCCAGAAAGCCTTGCGCTTGTTTGGTGCGGGCAAAGATCATCACGCCAGAGGTGTCACAATCCAGACGATGCACCAATAAAGTATCCCAATGCGCCGCTTGCAGACGCGAGGTCAAACAATCCTCGCGCCCCTCAAGCTTGCCCGGCACCGACAATAGCCCCGCCGGTTTGTTCGCCACGATGATCAGATCATCCTGATACAGGATGTCCAGCGGCACATCCGGGGGGGTGTAGACGAAATCCGGGCTCATGCGATCTGGTGGCCTGCCGCGCGCAAGGTGGCCGCCAGATTGCGGATATGGGCCGGGCCAACCTCGCAACAGCCGCCGACGATGGTGGCGCCCATGCCGACCCAGGACATGGCGAATTCGGCGTATTTCTCGGGCGTCAGGTCATGGCGGTGGGTGTAATCGGGGGCAGCGCCGCTGTCGGGCAGGGGCAGCGACGAGATTTCGCTGAAGCCGTTGGCATAGGCGCCGAAGGGCAGGCCCATGGTGGAAAGTTCTGTCAGCGCGGCCAGCATCGCCTCTGGCATCGAGCAGTTGGCCAGCACGGCGGCGGTGGGGTGTTCGGCGATCAGATCGCGCAGGCCCGCGATGGGCTCACCCGAGCGCAGGCGGCTGCCGTCGCGGTCATGCACCGAAACCGAAAGCCAGACCGGCAGTCCCGCCTCCTGCGCGCCCTGCAACGCGCCGCGCGCAAGGTCCAGCGAGGACATGGTTTCCAGCAGGATCACATCTACATGCGGCGCCAGAATACGCGCCTTTTCGGCATAAAGCGGGGCCGAAACCGCAACCGGCGGGGTTAGATCGGGGCGGTAGGATTCGCCCAAGGGCCCCATCGACCCCGCAATCATGCCGCGCCCGGCGGTTGCGCGGGCCTCATGCGCCTCCATCAGGGCGCGCAGGTGCAGGGCGTGGTACAGCGCGTCAAGGCCCACGCCTTCCAGCCGGTCGTGCAGGATGTTGTAGGTGTTGGTGGTGGCGACCGAGGCGCCGGCGGCGAAGTAATCGTCATGGATCGCCTTTACCAGACCGGGATGGTCGATCATCACGCGGGTGGCCCACAGCGGCGTCGGCTCATCCTCCGAACGTGCCACCAGTTCCTGCCCCATACCGCCGTCCAGAAGGGTAATCGTCGCCATTAGTCACTCCGCCAAAATCAACCGGGCCGCAAGACCCGCGAAAAGTACCGCCGCCACCTTGTTCAGCGCGGCCATCCGCGCCCCGATAGCACGGCCCGCGCGCCCTGCCAAATAGCCAAATCCGGCGGTGACAAGGGTGCCTGTGATCCCGAACACCGTGCCCAGCAAAAGGATTTGCAGCCAGACCGGGCCAAGGGTTGCGTCCACGAATTGCGGCAGGAAGGCCAGCATGAACAGGATCGGCTTGGGGTTCAGCATATTGGTCAGCACGCCACGCCGGAATGCCGCCCAGCCCGTTCGCGCGCCACGGCCGGGGGCGAAGGTGCCGATGTCATTCCAGCTTTTCCACGCGATATACAGCAGATAGGCGGCGCCCGCGTATTTGATCGCGGCCAACGCGCCAGGGTGGGCGGCGATCAGCGCCGACAGGCCAACCGCCGCAAGACCGATATGCCACAGCGCGCCAAGCCCCACGCCCAGACCGGCCATTACCCCCACGCGCGGCCCGCCCTGAATACCCGAGGCGGTGGCAAACAGAATGTCTTGACCAGGGGTGAAATTCACCACCAAACCGCCCAGAAGGAAGGTCAGAAACCGGTCGGTCGGATAGGTCGTGATGATCTCCCACATGCGGGGCAGTTTCGGTTGGCTGATGCGAAAGATCAAGAAGCCTGATTTGACGGGATTGCTGCGGCAGAGCAGGGTTGCCGCAGAGGTGCCCTGATGGATTATGAAAATGTACCGGCCGCAGCGTTCGGCCATGCCCTGAGCGGGATTTCGGTGAACCTGCTGGTGCGCGATGTGCGGGCAGAGGCCGCGTTCCTGGCGGCGGTGTTCGACATGCAAGCGCAGCGGTTAAGCGCGGATTTCGCCATCATGTTGCATGCGGGCCAACCGTTTCAGCTGCATTCGGATGCCACGTTTGCGGCGCATCCGTTGTTCGCGCTGTTGCCGGAATCCGGGCTGCGCGGCGCGGGCATCGAGTTGCGTCTGCATGAGGCCGACCCTGACCTTGCCGCAGCACGGCTGGCGGATTTCCCGGATGCGATGCTGTTGCAACCGCCCGCCGACAAGTGGGGGCATGGGTTGCGCGAGGCGGTGATTCTGTGCCCCTTCGGCTATGCTTGGGTGCCATCGCGCCGTATCAGTCCCAGCCCTTGAACTGCGGCAGCCCGTCGGTCAGATCGTAATAATCGCCCTTGTCGGCGGTGAAGATATGGCTTTCCAGTTGGCCGCCGGTGGGGTTGTCGATCGCCCCGGCCTCAATCGAAAAGCCGCCGTCCGCGCCGCGGAAATACAGGCTCGCGCCGCAGGTAGGGCAAAAGCCGCGCCGCCCGCCGCCGGGTGTGGCGTATTCGGCGATAGATTTCTGCTGCCAGGTCAGGCTGGCCTCTTCGGCATCGAACGAGGCGGAATAATGCCCAGAAAGCTTGCGGCATTGCGTGCAATGGCAGGCGCCGACCGGGCCCATCGGGCCGGGAAGGGTGAAGTGATTGGCACCGCACAGGCAAGAGCCTGTCAGTTGTTCGGCGGGTTCGGGCGTGGTGTAGTAGTCGCCCGCGTCCTGCAAAAACCACTCTTCCGCGATGTGCAGGCCGGTCTGTCCGTCCAGCACACCGGCGGCGATGCTGATGCGGTCTTCGCCGTCCGGTTGCCAGAACAGGCTTGCACCGCATCCCCCGCAAAATCCGCGCCGGGCGGTTGCGGAAGAGCGATACCAGCGCAAACCATCGCTATGGGTCAGTTGAAAACGGTCCAGCGGCACAGAGGTTGCGGCCCAGAAATGGCCAGAGGTTTTGCGGCATTGCGTGCAATGGCAGACAAAGACCGGGCGCAGCGGCGGCGTTGCAGTAAAACGGACGGCGCCGCAGTGGCAAGACCCCTGCATCATTCGGCCTTTTCAAACACTTCGGCCAAAAGTGGTTCCAGCCAATCCACATCGGCCTGCGTGAAGGCGGCAGGGGTATCGCTGTCGATGTCGAACACGCCCAGCAATTTGCCCGAACCGTTCCAGACCGGCAGCACCAGTTCCGACCGGGTGGAGGAGGAACAGGCGATATGGCCGGGAAACGCCTCGACATCCGGGACGTTCTGCACCTGACCCGTGCGGGCACAGGCGCCGCAGACGCCACGCGAAAACGGGATGACCAGACAGCCATGGCCGCCCTGATAGGGGCCGATCTTCAACAATTCCGGCGCGGTGACGCGGTAGAATCCTGTCCAGTCGGCAAAAGGGTGCGCGTGATGCACCTCGCAGGCGACGGTAGCCATCAGGGCGACCGTATCGGTTTCGCCATGGGTCAGGGCCCGGATGGATTGCACGATGTCTTGCACTTACGGCCCCCGGCTTGCGATAGATAAGCGCCATTTTGGCCTTTGTGGCGGGTTTCGGCCAGAAGGAAACGACATTTGTTGGCAGACGGGCGGCGGTTCAGGCCGCAATTCGCCCGGCTGAACCCGGTCAGCGCGCGAATTTGCGATCTGAAAGCAAAGACCTCGGCGCCGCGAACTGGGTGGGGGCTTTATCCGCGGCGCCGAGTGGAGCTTTATGCAGCTACAGGATCACAGATACCGGTGGCCTTGGGCGATATTGGGGGCAAAGCTTGGCAATTGCGTGACGGGTCATGCGGAAAGAAGGCAAATTCGCCTCAATTCGCGGGCTGTGTGGTGTCGAGCCGAAAGCTGAGTTGGTTGCGCCCGTCCTGGCGTTGGTAGTGCAGATCCTTGGACAGGGTTCGAATCACATGCCAGCCGAAACCACCCTCCGGCAGATCCTTGACCGCACCCAGCGGGGAAAGATGGCCGTTGGGCAAAGTATTATCCGGCATCGGTTTGCCGGTATCGACAATCGTGCAGATCAATTCGGTCTGGCGCAGTTGCAGGGTGATGTCGATGTCACCGTGCGAGTTGGAATAGGCGTGTTCGACGATGTTGTTCAGCGCCTCTGCCAGCACAATCTCTGCGGCACTGCGGTCTTCTGCGGTCAGCCCGCGCAGAAGGATGGTATCGAACAGTGATCGCAGACCAGCGCGCACGGCCATCGGATCGCCGGGTATGGTCAGGCGGGCGGATGGGTCGGGCTGGCCCGATCCAAGGGATTGTGAAGGCGCCATTGGATCAGCCCGCCTGTCGCAGCCCGTCGGGCGTTTCGCTGTGAATGGTGAACACGCTGTCCATCCGGGTCAGGCGAAACACCTTTTGTACGGTGTTGGTCAGGCCGGAAAGCTCAAGCCGCCGGTCCGGCGCCAAAGCCTTCATCACCGCAACGACAGCGCCCAGACCGCTGCTGTCCAGAAAATTGACGCGCGACATGTCCAGCACCACGCGCGGCGTTGGCAGTTGAGTCAATTCCCGCATGCGGTCCTTGAATTGCACAGCGCAGGCGGCGTCGATTCGGTCCTGCATCGCGTGCACCACCAGAATTTCACCGCGTTGTTCGGCCAGAAGGTCCATCGACCAAGCTCCCCTTCACATTCATGCGGGCAGCCTAGGGCGAATTGGTTACGGATCTGTAAGCGGCAAACGGCCGATCAGGTTAATTCAGCTGAAATTGCAGCGGATAGCGACCGTCTTCGAAATCGCCGAACAGGTCGGGCAGATCGGGGTGGCTGACCGGCTCTCCGGTTTCGTCCGGAACAAGGTTCTGTTCAGAGACATAGGCCACATAGTAGCTTTGGTCGTTTTCGGCCAAGAGGTGATAGAACGGCTGATCGCGCGAGGGGCGAACGTCTTCGGGAATGGCCGCGTACCATTCTTCGGTGTTGGAAAACATCGCGTCCACGTCGAAGACCACGCCCCGGAAGGGGTGCTTGCGATGCCGCAGCACTTGCCCGATGTGATATTTGGCCGCCGTTTTCAGCATCGTGTGTCGTCCCCCGAATTCGGTTCATAGTCACTTGCCGTGCGGCTGTCCATTCCGCAGGCGCGCGTCAGGGGAAACAGTCTGTGGCGATCTGCCCCCCAAACCGTTGGGTTTTGCGTAAACCGATAGGCCACAGTCACGGAAAACTCATTGCGCGCGGCGGTTATGCCCATTTCCTCAAACGACTTTTTCGCCTATGTTGCGAAAAAAAGAACAGCACGAGTGGCAAATGAGCAGAACCCTCCGTGCGTCGATCCTGTTGTTGGCCCTCGCGTCCTGCGGAGGGGGCAACTCTTCGGCGCCCAGTCAACTTGATGACGCCTGCGCAATTTTGCGCCAAAGACCGTCCTATTACGGCGCGATGAAGGCGACCGAACGCAAGTGGGGCATTCCGGTGCATGTGCAGATGGCGACGATTTATCAGGAATCGAAGTTCGTCGGAAATGCGCAGACACCGCATCAGTATGCGCTGGGCATTATTCCGATGGGGCGGCAATCCTCGGCCTATGGCTTCAGTCAGGCGCTGGATGGCACCTGGGAAGAGTACAAGGAAGATCAGCACCGCCGCGGCGCCAAGCGCGACCGCATTCAGGACGCCACCGATTTCATGGGCTGGTACATGAACCAAAGCTCGGAATCGCTGGGGATTGCGCGTTCGGATGCCGAGTCGCAGTATCTGGCCTATCACGAGGGTCGCACCGGCTATGTGAACCAGACCTATCTGGGCAAGCCTTGGCTGGTGGACGTAGCCGCAGCGATTGGCCGCCGGTCAGAGATGTATGAGGCGCAGCTTTACGCCTGCCGCCGCTAGGCACGGACGCGGTTAGAACCCGCGTTTCGCCATTTCGAACGGGATGCTGAAGGTGGAGGGTTTGTAAGTGCCACCCTTGATCAGATCGCCCAGAACCACCGTGGTTTCCTGCCCCAGATCATCGGTGATCACCCATTGCCGCAGCGTGATCGGCTTGTCGGTAAACACCAGCGTGATCGTGCCGTATTCGGGATGTTCGGGATCTTGCGCTACCACGCTGGTAGAGTTCTTCTGTTCGGTATGCCCCACAACCATCTTGGCCTGACCAAGGTTGATGTTGCTGGCCAGGATCAGGTTCAGCGGCGTGCGTTTCAGCGGGTACTGCGCTGGCTCCTGATTGGATTTGGCGTCGAACACCGCGACCTGGCCTCCACTGGCCAGAACCAGGCTTTTGTCTGGCGGGGCATATTCGAACCGCGCGCGCCCCGGGCGCTGGATGAAAATCCGGCCAGTGGCAATCGAGCCGTCGGCGTTGATCTGGGTAAAATCGGTTTCTGCCGTGGTCAGCGTGTTCAGATAGGCTGACAAATCCGACAGAGGGATCTTGTTGGCCAAGGCTGGAGAGCAAAAGGCAAGCAGGGCGGTGAGGGCGAGGATCAATTTCATGGTTGGCAATATAAGGCAGCGGGAAAAGCGCCGCATCCCCGAAACTTGGCACCGGCGGTGGCCTGCCGATCACATTCCGGATAGCGCGCGATTTGCCCGATGAACCCGGCAGAAAGGCCGGAAACGATGCTTGACTCGCGGCAAAGGCGCCGCCCATCCTTGGTTTGATCAAATCAGGGATGCCCATGATCTGCCTTTCCACGCAATTGCGATCCGATAGCCCCTCGACCACGCGCGCCCTTGTCGCCTACCGTTTTGGGGCCGAGGGGGCGGGGCCGAAAGCCTATCTGCAGGCCGGGTTGCATGCCGATGAAATGCCGGGGGTTCTGGTGCTGCAACATCTGATGCCGCTGTTGCAGGCGGCAGAGGCGGCGGGCCAGATGATGGGCGAGGTGCTTGTGGTGCCGCTGGCCAATCCGATTGGCCTGTCACAATGGGCGTTTCAACGCCCGATGGGGCGGCAAGAGACAACATCGCTGCACAATTTCAACCGCGGTTTCCCGGAATTGGCCGACCTTGTGGCCGACAAGGTAGAGCCGTTGCTGGGGCCATCGGCTGCTGCGAACGTGGCCGTGATCCGCGCGGCATTCCGCGAGGCGCTGGCGCAACTGCGGGCTGCGGCACTGACCGAGATGCTGGAAATGCAGGCGGCGCTGCTGCAATGGTCTTGCGATGCCGACTATGTGCTGGATCTGCATTGCGACCACGAGGCGGTGATGCACCTTTACGCCTCGCCCGCGCGGCCTGAGGATACAGCGAAACTCTGCCGGGCCGTCGGGGCGGAGCTGGCGCTGATACAGGATATCTCCGGCGGCAATGCCTTTGACGAGGCGCATACGGTGCCGTGGCTGGTGCTGCAGCGCCGCTTTGGCGACCGTTTTCCCATTCCGGCGGCAGCGTTTTCAACAACGCTTGAATATCGCGGCCAGTTCGACGTGGATGATGCGACAGCTGCACAGGATGCGCGCAATCTGATGACGTTTCTGGCATCGGTCGGGTTCTTGCGCGATTGGCCAGAGGCGCCCGACCATGCCGACGCGCGGCATCTGCCGCTGGGCGGATCGTCGGAAGTGTTCGCGCCGCAGGGCGGTGTGGTGACGTGGGTGGCAAAACCGGGGCAGGTTGTGGTGGCGGGCGAGGTTCTGGCCCATGTCACCGATGCGGCCAGCCGGGTGCGGCTGCCGGTGCTGGCGGCAACCGATGGCGTGATGTTCCGGCGCGAGTTGTGGCGGTCCTGTCTGCGCGGGCAGGGCCTTGCGCATATTGCCGGTGAAAATGTCTTGCATGACGGTGAACTGCTGTCAGATTGACTAAAAAATCAATCAGGGAGAAGTGGGCAATGAAACGGCTTTTGGGGACGGCGATCAGTGGCATCGTCCTGGCGGCGACCATGACCTTTGCAGCGCCGGTCTGGGCGGATGACACGCTGGATCGCGGCATCGGTTCGGAATGGTCCTCGCTGGACCCGCAGGTGAACTTCGATGCGGCGGCGGGCTGGATCCAGATGGACGCCTATGAAGGGCTGGTCAGTTATGACCCGACCGGCAAGGTGGTTCCCGGCGCGGCGGAATCCTGGGATGTCAGTGCCGATGGCCTGACCTACACCTTCCATCTGCGCGATGGGCTGAAATGGTCGAACGGCGATCCCCTGGTGGCGCAGGATTTCGTCAACGGCGTGTTGCGCACGCTGAACCCGGATACGGCCTCGGAAAAGGGCTATTACTTCTCATCGGTCATTCAGGTGAAGGGCGCGGCGGAACTGGCCGACGGCACCTCGAAAGACCCGACCACGCTGGGCGTCACCGCGCCGGATGACCGCACGGTTGTCGTGCAGATGCTGGCGCCGTCACCCAATATCCTGCAGATCATGGGCGCCTTCCAGGTGGCGCCACTGCACAGCCCCAGCTTCAACGAATTCGGCGCAGGTGTGTTCATTGATCCCGCGCATGTGGTGTCGAACGGCGCCTACATCATCAAGGAAGTCGTACCGCAAAGCCACGTCCTGCTGGAACGCAACCCGAACTATTGGGATGCCGCCAACGTCAAGATCCCCTTCGTCAAATATCATGTGACCGAGGATGTGGCGACCGAGCTGAAACGCTATGAGGCGGGCGAGATCGACATCACCTATGACATCCCGCTGAACCAGATCGAGGCGCTGAAGGCATCGAACCCCGATGAGGTGCATATCGCGCCCTCCACCGAGGTGATCTATTATTCCTTCAACCTGACGCATGAGGCGCTGCAGAACCTCGACCTGCGCCGCGCGCTGTCGCTGGCCATCGACCGCGAGGTTCTGGAAGGCAAGATCGTCAAGGGCGAGGCGATTCCCGATCTGTCCTATGCTGGCGGCTTTGACCCGGCCTACCACGGCCCACAGATTGCCGAGGCCAGCATGAGCCAGTCCGAGCGCGAGGCGCTGGCGAAAGAGCTTTATGCCAAGGCGGGCTACGGCCCGGATAATCCGCTGAAGCTGACTATGGTGTCCACGGTGTCAGAGGATGCCACCCGGCGCGCGCAGGGCGTGGCACTGATGTGGAAAAAGGTTCTGGGGGTAGAGGCCACCAACGAACCGATGGAGCGGAAGGCCTGGCTGGATGCTTTCTATGCCGGAACCTGGGATGTATTCTCGGATGATCTTGTCGGCGATTTCGCCGGGCCGGAAACCTTCCTTGCCTATATGCGCCCCTCGGCAGAGCCGGGTTATAACTGGGTGAAGCCCGAATTTGATGCGGCGATGGACAAGGCCGGGGCGATTGCCGATCCGACCGCGCGGTTTGCGGCGCTGGCAGAGGCGGAAAAGATACTGCTGGATGATTACATCTTCGCGCCAATCTCAATCGTGCCAAGCCGCCACATGGTCAAACCCAGCGTTCACGGTTGGGCAGATTCTGCGGCGGGCTACAACAACTCGCAATGGATGTCGCTGGATTAAGGAATAAGGCGCGGGGTCATCCCCGCGCCATCATCATATGCTGAGATTTGTAGGAAAACGCGTTTGGGAAGGGGCACTGACGCTGGCCGCGTTGGTGACTTTGACCTTTTTCGTGATGCGGCTGGCCCCGGGCGGGCCATTTTCACGCAACCGCAAAATCTCGCCCGAGATTTTGGAACATATCAAGGCGACCTTTCACCTAGATGAGCCGGTCTGGCAGCAGTTCGGCCGCTATGTCTGGGGGCTGATGCATTTTGATTTCGGGCCCTCAACCCGGTTTCGTGACTATTCGGTGGGGGATCTGATCGCCTCTGGCCTGCCCTATTCGCTGACCATCGGTTTCTGGGCGGTGGTCATCGCCTCGATGGTCGGGATCGCGCTGGGCATTGCGGGGGCGCTGCGGCGCAACACGCCGACGGATTATCTGGCGGGGGTGGTGGGTGTCATCGGCATCGCCGTGCCGATTTTTGTGATCGGGCCGCTGTTTCAGGTGATCTTTGCGCTGAAACTGAACTGGCTGCCGGTGGGCGGATCGGATCAGGGCTGGCGGTCATTGGTGTTGCCGATCGTCGTGCTAAGCCTGCCGAACATCGCCTATATCTCGCGGCTGACGCGCGGTTCGATGATCGAGACGATGCGCGAGAATTATGTGCGCACCGCGCGCGCCAAGGGCATCGGGCCGCGCCGCACCCTGATCGTGCACACGCTGAAGGGGGCGCTGTTGCCGGTGATCGCCTATCTGGGCCCAGCGACGGCGGGGATCATCACCGGCTCCATCCTGATCGAAACCGTGTTTGCCGTACCCGGCATCGGGCGGCACTTTGTGGATGCGGCGCTGAACCGCGACTATCCTTTGGTGATGGGGATTACCCTGCTGTATGGCGGTTTGCTGATCCTGTTCAACATCCTGACCGACCTTGTGCGCGGCTGGCTTGACCCAAGGGTGCGCAGCGATGGTTGAGATTGCCCCGCCAAAATCGCTGTCCACGTTTCAGCTGCAACTGCGCCGCTTTCGGTCGAACCGGCTGGCGATGCTGTCGGTGGCGGTGCTGGCGCTGATCACACTCGCCTGTTTCTTTGGCCCGTTCTTCTTTCCCTTCACCGGCGAGGATGCCGATTTCGACTATATCAACGCGCCGATTGATTTCGGATCGGCCCACTGGTTCGGCACCGATGATTTCGGCCGCGATCTGCTGGTGCGGGTGCTGGAGGGGGGGCGGGTTTCCCTGACCATCGGTTTTCTGGGGGCGGCAACGGCAGGATTCATCGGTGTGCTTTACGGGGCCGTCGCAGGCTATGCCGGGGGCCGCGCCGACCGGATGATGATGCGCGCGGTCGAGGTGCTGTACGGCTTTCCCTATGTGATTCTGGTGATCCTGCTGAGCCTGCTGTTCGGCGGCGGCAATGTGGCCTTGTTCGCGGCAATCGTGTTTACCCTTTGGCTGACCCCCGCCGTGATCGTGCGGGCGCAGGCGCAAAGCCTTGCGCGGCGCGAATTTGTCGAGGCGGCGCGGGCGGGCGGCATGACGGCGCGGCAGATCGTGCTGGAACATATCGTGCCGAACTGCATTTCGGTGGTGATCGTCTATGGGTCGTTGCTGGTGCCAGAGGTGATCCTGTCGGAAAGCTTCCTGTCCTTCCTTGGCATTGGCATCAAGGAACCGCAGGCAAGCTGGGGCAACCTGATCCAGACCGGCACCGCCGCCATGGGCACCGATCTGCGCCTGCTGTTGCTGCCCGGCACGCTGCTGGCGCTGGTGCTGTTCTGCCTGAATTTCATCGCCGATGGCCTTAGAGACGCGTTTGATCCCAATGACAGATAGTCTGCTTTCCCTCCGTGACCTGTCAGTGAATTTCCGCCTGCCTGCCGGGGAAATGACGGCGGTGGACCGCGTCAGTTTCGATGTGGCGCCCGGCGAGGTGCTGGGCATTGTCGGCGAAAGCGGGTCCGGCAAAAGCCAGATACTGTTCAGCCTGATGGGGCTTTTGGCCTCGAACGGCAGGGTGTCGGGGCGCGCGGAGTTTCAGGGCCAAAATCTGCTGGCGCTGTCGCCCGCGGCGCTGGACCGGGTGCGTGGCGTCACGCTGTCGATGATTTTTCAGGATCCGATGACCTCGTTAAACCCGTATATGCGCGTGGGAGATCAGTTGGCCGAAGGGCTGCGGGTGCATAGGGGCCTGTCAAAGGCCGAGGCGTGGAAGGCCGCCGTTGCCATGCTGGACCGGGTGCGAATCCCCGATGCGGCCAACCGCGCCCGGCGTTATCCGCATGAATTTTCCGGCGGCATGCGGCAACGGGTGATGATTGCCATGGCGCTGCTCGTGCGCCCGGCGCTGTTGCTGGCCGATGAACCCACGACCGCGCTGGATGTGACCATTCAGGCGCAGGTGCTGGATCTGATGGCGGAACTGGGCCGCGAAATCGGATCGGCGATTGTACTGGTGACGCATGATCTGGGCGTCGTGGCGCGGCTGTGTGACCGGGTGATCGTGCTTTACGGCGGCCGCGTGATGGAGGAGGGCCCGGCAGAGGCGATGTTCGACGCCCCCGCCCACCCTTATGCGCAAGGGCTTCTGGCCGCGACGCCGCGTTTGGACGATGTGCTGACGCCGCGGCTTGGCACTATTCCCGGCACGCCACGCTCTGGCGGGGCGATGCTGCCCGGCTGCCCGTTTGCACCGCGCTGCACTGTCAAGATCGCCGCCTGCGAAACCACCCAGCCGCCGCTTGCCGCCATCGCCCCGGATCGCCGCGCCGCCTGCCATCTGACGAAAGCCGCGCCATGAGCCTGCCCGCAACCCTGATCGAAGCCCGCAATCTTGAGGTTGGCTATCCCATTCCCGGCAATGGGATTTTTGCCAAATCGCGCACGCTGCCCATCGTGCGCGACACCAGCCTGTCGCTAGAGCCGGGTCGCACCCTTGGCATTGTTGGCGAAAGTGGTTGCGGCAAATCCACGCTTGGCCGGGCTTTGTTGCGCCTGATCAAGCCGACCTCAGGGCAGGTGCTGTGGCAAGGTCAGGATATGGCCGCGATGCCGATTGAGACCCTGCGCCGCCGCCGTTCGGAAATGCAGATCATCTTTCAGGATCCGGTGGCGGCGCTTGATCCGCGCATGACGCTGGGCCGCATCGTGTCGCGCCCCCTGGCCACGTTCGAACCGGGCCTGTCGCGCGCGCAATTGCAAGAGCGGGCCATTGAATCGTTGCGCCTTGTCGGCCTTTCCGCCGATTTCGCCGGGCGCTATCCGCATGAACTTTCCGGCGGGCAGGCGCAGCGCGTCGGCATCGCCCGCGCCATCATCGGCAAGCCCAAGCTGATCGTTTGCGATGAACCTGTGTCGGCGCTGGACGTGTCTATTCAGGCGCAGGTGGTCAACCTGCTGATGGACCTGCAGGATCAGCTGGGCCTTGCGCTGGTGTTCATCTCGCACAACCTGTCGGTGGTGCGCCACATCAGCCATGACGTGATGGTGATGTGTCTGGGCCGTGTGGTGGAAACCGCGCCGCGCGATGCCTTCTATGCCCGCCCGCTGCACCCCTATTCGCAGGCGCTGATGCTGGCGGTGCCGGAACCCGATCCGAAACGCGAAAAGGGCCGCATCGGCCAATCGCTGCCGGGGGAGTTGCCTTCGGTTCTGAACCCGCCCGCAGGTTGCGTTTTTGCCAGCCGCTGCCCGCTGGTGCAACCGCGTTGCCACGCCGAACGCCCCGAGTCTGTCTCTTATACACATCTCCGAGCCCACGAGACGTAGA